>CAJQOD010000001.1 GCA_905479865.1 uncultured Rickettsiaceae bacterium
GTACGGCCTTCACCACCACCATGCGGATGATCTACCGGGTTCATCGCAACGCCTCTTACATGAGGACGCTTGCCAAGCCACCGGCTTCTACCAGCCTTACCGATAATAGTATTTTTCTTATCAGCATTTGAAAGAGTCCCAATAGTTGCCAAACATTCAAGCGGAATTAATCTCACTTCACCAGAAGCCAACTTCACTTGAGCATAGCCAGAATCTTTACCAACCAAACTCACCGAAGTACCGGCAGATCTTGCTATCTGACCACCCTTACCAGGCTTCATCTCAATATTATGAATAATAGTACCGACTGGAATATTCTTCAATGGCAAGCAATTACCAATTTTAATATCAGCATCAGCACTTGAGATAATCTTATCACCTGCTTTTAATTTAGCCGGAGCAAGTATGTAGGAAAAAACACCATCATCATACTTAATAAGAGCAATATGAGCTGATCTGTTTGGATCATATTCAATACGCTCAATAGTTGCAACGCAGTCCAGTTTACTTCTTTTAAAATCAATCATCCTGTACAGTCTTTTATGACCACCACCTCTGTGACGCGCAGTCATCCTGCCAAGATTATTTCTACCACCAGTTTTTGTCAGACCTTTAGTCAAAGGCTTATGAGGCCCACCTTTCCATAGATCACTTCTATCTATGCGGATCAAACCTCTTTGTGATGGAGTAGTTGGATTATATTTTTTTAAAGCCATCTTACTTAATACCCCCAGCCAAATCTATACTATGATCTTTTTCTAAAGTCACTATAGCCTTTTTCATATCAGATCTACGACCCATTCTTCCCTTGAATTTCTTCACCTTACCTTTCTGGTTCAAGATATTTACGGCCTTTACCTTTACTTCGAAAATTGTTTCTATCGCTTTTTTTACCGAAAGTTTGTCTGCAGCCGGAGCAATCTCAAAAACATACTGAGCCTGCTCACCAAGTATAGTTGATTTCTCAGTAACAATGGGACTTCTAATTAAATCATATTTACTTTTATTAGCTCTCATTATTTCAACCTCTCTTCCAAAAGTGGCAACGCATTTTTAGATATTAAAACATGATCACTACTTATTATGTCATACACATTTGCACCAATTACAGGTACCACGCATGTACCCGCAGCAGATGCAGCAGATAGTTTGAAGTTGTTATCGACAGTTTCTCCATCTATTACAAAAAACTTACCGCCACCAAAATTGGACAGGGATTTTATCAAGTCCGAAGTCTTTGGCTGCTTCATCGCAACAGAATCTACAAAGTGCAACGTACCTTCTGATAGCTTAATTGAAAGAGCATGTCTTAAACCCAGATTTCTCACTTTCTTTTGCAGCTTGATCTCGTGAGACCTTACTTGCGGTCCATGAGCTATACCACCTCCACGACGCTGAACACCTCTGGCGTTACCCTGCCTCGCATTACCGGTGCCTTTCTGCTTGAAAGGCTTCCTCGTTGTTCCCGAAACCTCACCTACAGTTTTCACACTGTGAGTACCACTTCTGGCCTTGGATCTTTGCCAGTCTATAACTCTTTTTATAATGTCTACTCTTGCCTCTAGTCCAAAAACATAGTCGCTTAGCGTAACTTCGCCAATGACCTTCTTTTCCAGACTTACTAACTCAGCTTTCATATCTTTTACCTAAAATTCACTCAAATAATATCATCAAGCAGTAATTCCTTTCTTTACCGCATCCTTGATAAATACATAATTTCCTTTTGATCCAGGTACATTACCACTAACAATAAGCAACCCTTTCCCTTCGTCTATATCAACAACCTGCAAATTCTGGATAGTAACGTTTTTATCACCCATATGACCGGCCATTTTCTTACCTTTAAATACTTTACCAGGGTCTTGACACTGACCGGTAGAACCATGCGAGCGGTGAGAAATAGACACACCGTGAGTTGCTTCCAAACCAGCGAAATTATGCCTTTTCATAACACCCGCAAAACCTTTACCGATAGATTTTCCAGAAACATCTATATACTGACCGATTTTGTAATGGCCAGGCTTTATCTCAAAGCCAACTTCAAGCATATTTGCCTCGGTAACCCTGAATTCTTTTAATATTGCCCTTGGCTCAATTTTAGCATTCGCAAATACTGTTTTCATTGGCTTTGAAACCTTCGAGGGTTTCTTAAGAACAGCACCTAAAACCAGAGCAGAGTAACCGTCCCTGGCGACAGTCTTATGACCAATTACCTGGCAATTATCTACTTGCAGGAATGTAAGTGTAATTCGCTCACCTTGCTCGGTGAACATTGAACTCATGCCCAATTTTTTTGCAATTAAACCCGTTCTCATCTTTAAGCACCTACCAATTTAATTTCAACATCGACACCGGCTGGCAAGTCAACTTTTCTTAAAGCTTCAACGGTCTGCGGAGTAGGATAATTAATAATCACTAGTCTCTTTTGCGTTCTAATCTCGAACTGCTCCCGCGACTTCTTATCAACGTGCGGACCTCTGATCACAGTAAACCTCTCAATATGCCTTGGAAGAGGAATTGGACCACTAATATCTGCACCCGTACGCTTCACAGCACTGACTATCTCGCCAGTAGCATGTTCGAGAGAACGATGGTCAAATGATTTTAGCTTGATTTTTATCTTTTGATTATCCATTATCAACCTTTATTTAAAACAGCCAGTAAGAACTCAACAACAGAGTGCCAACTTATTTTTTTAGCCTGGCTTACATAGTTCAAGCCGGGCTAAACCAAGTAATATTTACTTGATAATTTTTGATACAACACCTGCACCAACAGTTCTACCGCCTTCACGAATCGCAAAACGTAGACCTTCATCCATAGCAACCGGAGAAATCATTTTAACAACGATTTTTGTATTATCGCCAGGCATGACCATTTCCTTACCTGCCGGCAATTCAACTTCACCAGTAACATCAGTAGTTCTGAAATAAAATTGTGGACGATAATTCTTAAAGAATGGAGTGTGACGTCCACCTTCCTCTTTTGTTAGAACATAAATTTCTGCTTCAAACTCAGTGTGCGGGGTAATTGTTCCAGGCTTAGCTAGAACCTGACCTCTTACAACGTCTTCTCTCTTGGTACCACGTAGTAATACACCAACATTATCACCAGCCTGACCTGAATCAAGTAGCTTTCTAAACATCTCAACGCCGGTACATGTTGTTTTTTCCGTATCTTTAATACCAACAATCTCCAGTTCATCACCAACGTTAACGATACCTTGCTCAATTCTTCCTGTTACCACTGTTCCACGACCGGAAATTGAAAATACGTCCTCAATCGGCATCAGGAATGGCTTGGCAGTTTCACGCTCCGGCTGCGGGATGTATGAATCAACCGCATCCATAAGCTCATCAATACATTTACTATCACCACCTTCAAGAACCTGCAATGCTGAACCTTTGATCACCGGAATTTCGTCACCTGGGAATTCATATTCGGTTAGAAGTTCTCTTACTTCCATTTCAACTAATTCTAAAAGCTCTGCATCATCAACCTGATCAACCTTGTTCAAGAAAACTACAAGAGCTGGAACGCCAACCTGACGAGCCAGAAGAATATGCTCTCTTGTTTGTGGCATAGGACCATCAGCAGCTGATACAACAAGAATTCCTCCATCCATCTGAGCAGCACCTGTGATCA
>CAJQOD010000002.1 GCA_905479865.1 uncultured Rickettsiaceae bacterium
GGTGGTGAAGGTAAGACTTCAGGTGGACGTCATCCGGTTACGCCTTGGGGTAAACCAACAAAAGGTAAGAAGACACGCAAGAATAAGCTTACCTCTAAATTTATATTAAAGAGAAGAACTAAATAATTAGGTAGAAACGCATGACACGTTCAGTATGGAAAGGTCCTTTTGTAGATGGTTATTTACTAAAGAAGATACAAAAGGCGATGGAATCCGGTAGAAAAGAAGTTATTAAGACATGGTCGAGACGATCAACGATTCTGCCGATTTTTGTTGGCTATACTTTTGCCGTACATAATGGTAATAAGTTTATACCTGTTGCAGTGACAGAGGAGATGGTCGGTCAAAAGCTGGGAGCTTTTTCTCCAACTCGTACCTATTATGGTCACGGTGCGGATAAAAAAGCAAAAAGAAAATAATTGTAGGTGGAAATGGGTAATTTATTGGCAAAAGCTTCTATCAGACGTTTAAGAACGAGTCCGCAGAAGTTGAATTTGGTTACGGCAATGATCAGGAACATGAAAGTATCTGATGCATTGGTACAACTTACTTTTTCTCCAAAGCGCATAGCTGCTGATGTAAAAAAATGTTTGCAATCAGCTGTTGCTAACGCTGAAAATAATATGGGTCTTGATATTGATAATTTGGTCGTGACTTCTGCAACAGTTGGCAGGTCTTTGGTTATGAAAAGAATCAGGGCCAGAGCCAGAGGCAGAAGTGCTAAAATCCTTAAGCCTTTTAGTAATTTGTATATAACAGTATCTGAGATAAAAGAGAGTTGATATGGGACAAAAAGTAAATCCTCACGGTTTCAGAGTTGGGCCAACATTATACAAAAATTGGGACTCTGTTTTATATGCAGAAAAGGACTACGCTGAAAAATTACTTCAGGATTTGAAAATCAGATCTCTGATAATGAAGAAATATAAACTGGCTCAGGTTAGCAGGGTAATAATTCAAAGACCTAGCGGTAATATAGTAATTAATATTCATGCGAAGAAGCCGGGTATTATTATCGGTAAAAGTGGCTCGGATATTGAGCAGCTTAAGAAAGATGTACAAAAAATTGCATCAGCTGAAGTATTTATAAATATTCACGAAATAAAGAAGCCTGGTGTTGATGCTGCTGTGACAGCTCAAACTATTGCTCAGCAACTGGAAAATCGTGTGTCTTTTAGAAAAGCGATGAAAACAGCGATTCAAAATAGTTTTAAGCAGGGTGGTAAAGGAATCAAAGTTGCATGTTCAGGTCGTTTGGGCGGTGCTGAAATTGCCAGAACTGAATGGTATAGAGAAGGAAGAGTTCCTTTGCATACATTGCGTGCTGACATTGATTACGGCACTGCAGAGGCTATGACTACTTACGGAGTTATTGGCATTAAGGTTTGGATATATAGAGGCGAACATAGCCTAAATAGAAGATAATTGTTAATTTAATTTAGAAGATATAAAATGTTAGCTCCAAAGAAGCAGAAATTTAGGAAAGCGCATAAAGGCAGGGTACCTTCAAAGGCAAAGGCCGGAACTATGCTTAGTTTTGGTACATTTGGTTTGAAGTCCATGGATGGTTTGCGTGTGACGGCAAGACAAATTGAAGCTGCCCGTCGTGCGGCTGTAAGGCAGATGAAAAGACAGGGAAGATTTTTTATCAGAATTTTTCCAGATTTGCCGGTTTCTAAAAAGCCTAATGAAGTCCGTATGGGTAAAGGTAAGGGGTCACCGGAATATTTTGCTGTAAGGGTTGCTCCTGGCAGAATCATGTTTGAAATTGACGGTGTTAATGAAGAGACTGCAAGAGCCGCATTAGACCTTGCATCTGCAAAATTACCGGTAAAAACAAAAATAGTACAGAGATATGAGTAGAGAAGAATTTACATCAAAAGCGTTATCTGAGATTAGCGTTGAGAAATTAACTGAAAAGTTTTCTTTTTTAAAGAAAGAACTTTTTAATTTAAGATTTCAGAAAACTCTGGGTGAGCTTACTAACATGAGCAGATTTGCCAAGGTTAGAAAAGATGTAGCCAGAATAAAGACTGAATTGACAAAGAGAAGAAAAGCAGGAGCAAAAGCACATGCCTAAAAGAATTTTACAAGGCACGGTTGAGAGTGCAAAAAACGAGAAAACTGTTTCTGTAAGGGTAGAAAGAAGATTCAGGCATCCCTTATATAAGAGGACTGTAAGAAAATCTACTAAATATGCAGTACATGATGAGAATGGTCAATGTAAGGTAGGTGATCAGGTCAAAATTCAGGAATGTCGTCCTATGTCCAGGACTAAGTCCTGGATAATTGTTGCGGAATAAGTAATTGACTTTTTTGACAGTTTCTGTATGTTGTCATTTGTTTAATATATGTATGATTGGAAGTTTTAAATTATGATTCAGATGCAGAGCATCCTTAAAGTGGCAGATAATTCAGGTGCTAAAAAAGTGATGTGTATAAAGGTGCTTGGTGGCTCTGGTCACATGATTTCAGGTTGTGGTGATGTGATTGTAGTGTCAATCAAAACAGCTATTCCTGGAGGCAAAGTTAAGAAGGGTGAAGTACACAGAGCATTGATAGTGCGTACTAAAAAAGGTGTTAGAAGACCTGATGGCAGTACAATACAGTTTGATTCAAACTCTGTTGTTCTGGTTAACAAGCAAAATGAACCTTTAGGTTCAAGGGTTTTTGGTCCGGTTCCAAGAGAACTGCGAGGCAAAAATTTTATGAAAATAATTTCTCTTGCGGAAGAGGTGATTTAAGTGATTAAGCTAAAAATAAAAAAAGGTGATAAGGTTAAGGTAATAACCGGTAAGAACAAAGGCAAAACTGGAGATGTAATTAAGGTATTTCCAGCGAGTAACAAGCTTATTGTATCAGGTGTTAATCTTGTTAAGAAGCATACTAAACCCAGTCAGATGAGTGAAGGTGGTATTATCCAGAAGGAGCTTCCGATTCATGTATCAAATGTAAGTCATATTGATCCTAAGACCAATGAAGCCACTAAAGTTGGATATAAAATTCTTGAGGATGGTAAAAAAATTAGATTTGCCAAAAAGTCTGGTGAGATAATTGCGAAGGAAGGTAAGTAAATGTTAGTCAGGTTTAAAGATTTATATAATAAGCAGGTTATCAAGAGTTTGCAGGATGAGTTTAAATACTCAAACAGACATCAGATGCCAAAGCTTTCCAAGGTCGTAGTGAATATGGGTGTTGGTGATGCCGTATCTGATTCAAAAGTTATTAATCACGCAATAAATGATTTAACTGCGATTACCGGTCAGAAGCCGTATACTACTTACGCTAAAAAATCGATTGCAACTTTTAAACTGCGTGAGGGCATGAAGCTCGGTTGTAAAGTGACTCTTAGAAGAGATAGAATGTATGAATTTTTAGAGAGGCTGGTTATTGTTGCGCTTCCAAGGGTAAAGGAATTTAGGGGATTATCTGTAAAGAGTTTTGATGGTAAAGGGAATATAACTTTTGGCATTAAAGAGCAGATTGTGTTTCCAGAAATAAACTATGATAAAATCGATAAAATCAGAGGGATGGATATTACTATAGTTACTACTGCAAAGACTGATAAGGAAGCTAAAGCCTTACTGTCAGGGTTTAATATTCCATTTTATAATTAATATATACATAAGATATGGCAAAAACAGGATCTGTACAGAGAAACAACAAGAGGAAAAGACTGGTAAAGTCTTTGAAGTCTAAGAGAAGTGAGTTAAATAGCAAGATTCACCAGAAGGACTTACCTTTGGAAGAAAGGTTTGAGTTGGTGATGAAGCTAGCTAAATTACCAAGAAACTCTGCGCAAATCAGGGTGAGAAACAGATGTGCTTTAACTGGCCGGCCAAGAGGCTATCATCGTAAGATGGGAATATCTCGTAATATGCTAAGAACGTTGGCTGCACAAGGTCAATTGCCGGGTGTTATTAAGGCTAGCTGGTAAGAAGATAAAAAGATTAGGGATTATCATTATGTCAATGTCAGATAATATAGCAGACATGCTAACAAGAATTAGAAACGGGCAGAAAAGCAAATTGCTTAACGTCGCTTTGCCTGCGTCCAAGCTTAAGTGTGCAGTTCTTGATGTATTAAAAAGTGAAGGATATATCACAGATTATACTAAGGATGAAAAAGAAGGGATTATTGATATTTCTTTAAAGTATTCACGTGTGGGTGATCCGGCTATATGCGAGATTCACAGAGTATCAAAGCCAGGCAAGAGAATGTATTCTTCTATTGGTGAGTTACCTGGTTATTTTAATAATATGGGTATTCACATCCTGTCTACTTCACATGGTGTCATGTCTGATAGGGAAGCAAAGAAGCTGAATGTCGGCGGCGAAGTAATTTGTAAAGTATTTTAGAGCGTAAGTTAATGTCAAGAATAGGTAAAGTACCAGTAGCAGTTCCAGATGGAGTGCAGGTTGAAATTTCCGGCCTTAATGTAAAAGTGCAAGGTCCAAAAGGATTGTTAGAGAAAGTTTTTGCCGGCTCAATTGCTATAGAACAGCAGGAGTCAGGCATTGTGGTAAAACCTTTGGATGCTAGCGTGGCTGCAAGATCTATGTGGGGTACGGCAAGAAGCATTATCAATGGAATGGTTATAGGGGTCACTACCGGTTTCCAAGAGGAATTGGAAGTTAACGGAGTTGGTTATAGAGCGGCTGTTAATGGCAAATATTTAAACCTGACGCTTGGTAAAAGCCATAATACAAAGATAGAAATTCCAGAAGGTGTTACTGTTGCAACTCCTAAGCAGAATGTTATATCACTTGAGTCTTGCGATAAAGAAAAACTGGGGCAGTACGTTGCTATAATTCGCAGTCAAAGACCACCTGAGCCTTATAAAGGTAAAGGAATTAGGCGTAAAGGCGAATACGTGCAGAGAAAAGAAGGTAAAAAAGGTTAGTTTTAGGTATTAAATTATGAGCGCAAATAATTCAAGCTTTAGAAGAAGAAGAGATCGGGTCAGAATCAAATTAAGAAAGGTGTCTGATAGAAACAGATTGTCTGTTTTTAAATCAGGTCGTCATATTTACGCCCAGATTATTGATGATTCTACTTCAAGAACTCTTGTTTCGGCGTCTACTCTGGATAAAGAAGTTAGAAAGCCTGCAAAATCAAATTGTAATGTCGAGTTTGCAGTTAAAGTCGGTAAGTTACTTGCCGAGCGAGCTGCGAAAAAGTCAATAAAGCTTGTTGCTTTTGACAAAGGTGGTTATAAATATCATGGTGTTGTTAAAGCTCTTGCTGATGAGGCAAGAAAAAAACTGCAATTTTAATAGAGAAAATAAATGTCTAAAAATTCAAGAAACAACGATGCTATAGTAGAGGATTTAGTCCACGTAAACAGGGTAACTAAAGTTGTTAAAGGTGGTCGTAATTTTTCTTTTGCAGCTATTGTGGTAGTCGGTGATGAGAGTGGCAGGGTAGGTTACGGTAACGGTAAGGCTAAGGAAGTTACTGAAGCACGCGCGAAAGCTACAAAGGATGCAAGAGGCAACATGATATCTGTTCCTCTATACCAGGGAAGAACAATACACCATGATGTTATTGGCAGGTCTGGTGCGGCAAAAGTAGTTTTGAGAAGAGCTCCGGCTGGTACCGGAGTTATAGCAGGTGGTCCGCTCAGATCCATATTCGGCCGTTTAGGCGTAAAGGATATAGTAGCTAAATCTTTAGGTTCAACTAACCCTCAAGCCATGATTGCTGCGACTATGAATGCTCTTGTAAGTTTGAATTCTCCAAAGGCTATAGCTAATAGAAGGGGTAAGAATATTGCTGAGTTATCAGTAAATTCTGCAAGTTCTGATAAGGAAATAAATATAAAATCAAAGTGATAGCATGACTAAAAGGACTGAGAAAGAAGCAAATACAAAGTCAAAAAAGCAGATTAAAGTGACTCAAACTAGCAGCTATATTGGGTGTCCTGGCAATCAGCGTCAGACGTTGCTTGGCCTTGGTTTGAAAAAAATCGGTAACTCAAAAATTCTTGAGGATACGGCTTCTGCTAGAGGCATGGTAAAGAAAGTTAGGCACTTAATAAGTGTAGAAACTGTATAGGTAGTAGGGGATTATGGATATGAAATTAAATACGTTATTTAACGTACCTGGCTCTAAGAAACCAAGAAAAAGAGTTGGCAGAGGTATTGGTAGCGGTAGTGGTAAAACTTGCGGCAGAGGTGTTAAGGGGCAAAAATCCAGATCCGGTGTTGCAATCAAAACAGAGGGCGGTCAGATGCCTTTGATCAAGAGATTACCTAAAAGAGGGTTCAACTGCTCAAAATCAGTGAATTATACTGCAATAAGTTTAGCTGATATCGAAGCTTTGATTGAAATGAAGCGTATAGATGGTAAAGCTAATATTAATAAGGAATTACTAGTTGGTATTGGATATATTAAAACTCAGAAAGTTCCCGTGAAGTTACTCGGTGGTCTTGAAAAAACAAGTCATAAATTGACTATAGAATTGGATGCCTGTTCGGCTGGTGCAAAATCTGTTATTGAAAACGCCGGCGGCAAAGTATTATAAATAGAAAAACATAATGCAAAAATCAAAGGGAGAGCTTAGTAGTCGGATTTTATTCACCTTGAGTGTCCTGGTGGTATGTAGAATTGGCTCTTTCATTCCGATCCCCGGGATAGATTCTGTAGCACTGGCAAGTCTTGCAGAGCGTAATCAGGGCGGAATACTTGGGATGTTCAATATGCTTTCTGGTGGATCACTTGAGAGAATGTCGATATTTGCTCTTGCTATCATGCCCTACATTACTGCGTCAATTGTTATTCAATTAATGACAATTGCCTATAAACCTCTGGAAAATCTGAAAAAAGATGGAGAAGTTGGACGGCGTAAGATCAATCAACTTTCTCGATATCTGACGGTTTTGTTTGCTGCATTTCAGGCGTATGGTGTGACTCTCGGCTTGGAAGCGACGATTACTCCGTATGGTCCGGTTGTTATAATTGATTCTTTCATTTTTAAAGTATCTACCGTCATTACATTAGTTGTTGGCACTATGTTCTTAATGTGGCTTGGGGAACAGATTTCTTCAAGAGGCATTGGTAACGGTACGTCGTTGATCATCTTTATCGGAATAGTTTCCGGGCTTCCAAGTGCTGTTATCGGCATGTTTGAACTCTCACGTAAAGGTGCGATGTCACCAATTGTTGTAATGACGATTTGCGCCGGTGTTTTGGCGATGATTGCGGTGATTATCTTTTTTGAACGTGCTCAGCGGAAAGTATTAGTTCAATACCCTAAAAGGCAAGTGGGTAATAAAGTATATGGCGGTGATTCAACACATATGCCATTAAAACTTAATACATCGGGTGTTATACCTCCAATTTTTGCAAGCTCGGTGTTGTTGTTTCCAGCAACGATTTCAGATTTTTCGAGCAGTGATTCAGAAATTATGGGGATGGTTTCGCGGTACTTAGGGCATGGAAAGCCGCTATTTATACTACTATACGTATCTCTTATTATGTTTTTTAGTTTTTTCTATACTGCTGTTGTATTTAATTCAGAGGATACTGCAAATAATTTAAGAAAACATGGTGCTTATGTTCCTGGAAGGAGACCTGGAAAGAATACTGCTGAATATTTTGATTATTTGTTAACTCGTCTTACGGTTTTGGGGAGCTTATATTTATCTGTGGTATGTATTGTTCCAGAACTGTTGATGAATAAGTATTCCGTAGCTTTTGCTCTGGGTGGCACAAGTTTTTTAATTGTTGTAAATGTAGTCCTCGATACTTTTAGCCAAATTCAGACACATCTATTTAGTTCCAGATATGAAGGTCTGGTTAAAAAAATGAGATTGAAAGATTAGATGATCAAAAAAATAATCATTTTATTAGGGCTTCCAGGATCTGGAAAAGGAACGCAAGGAGCAATCTTATCCAGGGAATTAGCACTTCCACATATATCAACAGGTGATATTTTTAGACGAATGATTTTAAAGGAATCTGAAGAGTCTAAAATGCTTGCCAGCTATATGAGTGAAGGAAAATTAGTTCCAACAGATACGGTGAATCAAGTTGTAAGGAAGTTTATTCTTTCTGATGAGTGTAAGGATGGATGTATTATTGATGGTTATCCCAGAACCCTTGATCAAGCAGAATATTTTACTAAAAATATTGATGCTAACATTAACGTCATCTTTTTCGATATAGATGATGAAATAGTAATCAAGCGCATTTTAGGGCGCTTTAGCTGCGCATCGTGCGGAAGGATTTACAATGAGTATTTTGATAAACTCGCAAAGGAAGGTGTATGTGATGATTGTGGGTCACACGAGTTTTCAGCCCGCTTGGATGATGATGAGAGTACTATTTTATCCAGGATAGAGGAATATAAAAAAGAAACTCTGCCTTTGATTGAATATTACCAACATAAGAGTAAGTTTTTTAAGGTTAATGCGGGAGAATCAAAGGAACAAATCGTTAATGAACTGGCTTCAATCATAAAAAAGATTTGACTTTGTCGAATATTTTTATATTATCCTGGTTCTAATTATTTTTTAAAAGCTGGAGAGTTTTTGTGGCAAGGATTGCAGGTGTAAATATTCCACCAAATAAGAGGTTAGTGATTAGCCTGACCTATATATACGGTGTAGGACTGACTTCTGCTCAGAAGATTTGCAAGAGTGCAAAGCTATCAGAGAGTAAAAGAGTAAAGGATCTTGACGATCAGGAGCTGGTAACATTACGCACGGAAATTGAAAAGAATTTTCAGGTGGAAGGTGACCTGCGCAGAGAAGTGAGTCTTAACATTAAGAAGAAAAAAGATATTCGTACATATCAAGGTTTAAGACATATAAGAAGATTACCTGTACGCGGTCAGAATACTCATTCTAATGCCAGGACAAGAAAGGGTAAAGCGGTTGCTATTGCCGGTAAGAAGAAATAATTTAGAGATATAAATAAATGAGTTTGACGAATAAAGTTAAAAAAAAGAAGAAGAATATTACTTTAGGAATTGTTCATATCAAAGCAACTTTTAACAATACCATTGTTACAGTTACGGATACGCAGGGTAACGTTATTGCGATCTCAACTGCTGGTGCGCATGGTTTTAAAGGAGCCAAGAAGGCAACACCGTATGCCGCTCAAATTACTGTTGATAAAGTAGCTACAGATGCAAAAGAGCATGGGTTGAAAACTGTTTCTATTAGGGTAAAAGGGGCTGGTTCACAAAGAGAGTCAGCAATGAGAGCTGTTTTTAGCCAGAATTTCGTTGTTACTTCAATAACGGACGTATCGGGTGTTGCACATAATGGTGTAAGAGCTCCGAAAAGAAGAAGGACATAGATAGAGGGATCAGGAATAAGCATATGTTATCACTTAATAAGAATTGGAGTTCATTGATTAAGCCGTCAAAGATTTTATATGATGGTAATAATGATGAAAGTAATATGGCAAAGATTATAATTGAGCCTTTAGAGCGTGGCTTTGGTTTGACTCTTGGCAATGCGCTGCGAAGAGTTTTATTATCATCTCTGCAGGGAGCGGCAATTACTGCTGTAAAGATTCCCGGTGTTGAGCATGAATTTTCTGCGAAGTCGGGAATTAAAGAGGATGTAGTTGATATTATTCTTAATTTAAAGAAAATATCAGTCAGAATGCATACTGCAGAAAAGAAGGTAGTGAGAATTAAGGCAAAAGGTTCTTGCGTTATAACTGCAGGCATGATTGAGACTGGAAGCGATGTGGAAGTTCTTAATCCGGATCAGAAAATTTGTACATTATCGAAAGATGCTGAGCTTGAAATGGAGCTTTATTGTGAAATTGGTAGAGGGTATGTTCCTGCTGCCAGTACTCGTTCAAAAGATTTTCCAATTGGAGTAATTACTGTTGATGCATTGTTTAGCCCAGTCAAAAAAGTATCTTACAAAGTAGAGGATACACGTGTTGGTCAAGTGACGGACTACGACAAGCTGATTATGAGCATAGAAACTGATGCAACAGTGACCCCGGAGATGGCAATAGCATTATCAGCAAGAATCCTGCAGGATCAATTGGAATTGTTTGTTACTTTTGAAGAAGAGGAAGAGGAGAAACAGGAAACACAGGAAGAGCTTGAGTATAATCCGATTCTTCTTAAGAAAGTTGATGAACTTGAATTATCTGTAAGGTCAAGGAATTGTCTGCAGAATGATAATATCGTATATATCGGTGATTTGGTTAATAAGACTGAAGCTGAGATGCTGAGAACTCAGAATTTCGGTAGGAAATCTTTGAATGAAATCAAAGATTTATTATCAAAATTCAATCTGAAATTTGGTATGGAAATTAATGGCTGGCCTCCTGAGGATATCGAGGAGCTTGCCAGGAAATATGAAGATCCTTATTAATCCGTAACAATCTTGGAGATTGAAGATATAGTTCGTTATAGCTTGGAGTTTCTTGGGCGTTAAAGTTTAGTAGAAATAGAATTATAAGGATATGAAGTAGTCTAATCTAGCTTTCTTAGTTGTCAGCTATGTTGTTTAAGTTGAATATTTAGGTAAAAGAAATGCGTCATAAGATTAAAGGAACGAAGTTAAGTAGAACCTCTTCTCACAGGAAGGCCATGTTTGCAAATATGGCAGCTTCTTTGGTTATGAATGAGCAGATCAAAACTACAATTACAAAAGCAAAGGCATTACGTCCTTATGTGGAACAGTTGGTCACCAAAGCGAGAAAAGGGACATTAGCTGCCAGAAGAGATATCATCTCACGCATTAAGGATAAAAAAGCAGCAGATAAGCTTATGTCAATTTTAGCTGAAAGATATAAAGAGCGTCCAGGTGGATATACCAGGATTATAAAAGCCGGTTTTAGATATGGTGACATGGCTCCAGTTGCGTACATTGAGTTTATTGACAGAGACGCAAGTGCTAAAGGCTGCATGACCCCTAAAATCGAAGCAACAGAACAAGAAATTCAAGAATAAGGTTTAATCCATGGCAAATCACTCCGCTACAAAAAAATCAATTAGAAAAACTGTTAGCAAGACTGCTATTAACAAGAACAGAAAAACTCGTATCAAAACTTATATCAAAAGAGTTATTACTGCAATAGAGTTTGGATCAGCGCCAGAGGCTAACAAGGCTTTGATTGAAGCACAATCTGAGATTATGCAAGGTGTTGCATCTAACCTTATCAAGAAAAATACCGGTTCAAGAAAAATAAGTCGTTTGGCTAGCAAAGTAAAGGCAATATCAACCGGTCCTCTTGAGAAGAAAGCAACTAAGCCAACTGTTAAAAAAGCTGTTACTAAAGTTGTGCCAACTAAAGCGGCTTCGGTTAAAGAAGAAGCGACAAAGCCGGTAGTAAAAACTGCAGGTGCTACTAAAGAAGTGGCTAGGCCAGCTGTAAAAAAAGCCGCAGTCACTAAGACAACTGCTAAAAAAGCCGCAATAAAAACAACCGGGGTAAAGAAGCCTGCCGTAAAAAAGTCAGAAGCGAAAGACTCAAACTAATTCATATAATGATATGAATTAGGCAGTAAAGTACCACAATTACCGTCTGTTCCTGGAAGTTTATCTATATGAGTTTTAGATAAGGAATTCTTGCTGCTGTTGTAACAAATATTCAGTATGGTTTGTCACCTATGACGATGAAAACGAGTCTATCATAAACTTTGTGTAAGTTGGAAAAATCAAGCAGTATAAAATACTGTAAAAAACAACTTAAACAAGAGATAAAAATGGCAAAAAAAATAGATAACAAAGCAGTAGATGTAAATACTAAATTAGTAGAA
>CAJQOD010000003.1 GCA_905479865.1 uncultured Rickettsiaceae bacterium
AGAAACGGTAAGGTTTTCACCCTTCCGGTAACGCAAGGTAAGTATCATGAAATGATGCGGGAAGTTGCTAAAAATCATGGTATGAATGTTGATATCTCACAGACGGTTGAAATGCCCGAAAAGCAAGCACAGGATAGAGTAGTAACACCTGAAAAGATTGGAGAAGAACTTGTACAAGAGCCTAAAATGGCAAAAGTCAAACCGAAGAAGCCGGAGCAGCCTAAAAGCTTTAAACAGGAACTCATAGATACAAAGGCAGCTCTAAAGCCAGCTAAAGACAGAAAACTGGCTGACAAGCCAGAGCAGCCTAAAAGCTTTGAGCAAGAACTCAAAGACACAAAGAAAGCTCTAAAGCCAGCTGAAAAACGAGTATTGGCTGACAAGCCAAAACAGCCTAAAAGCTTTGAGCAACAACTGCAAGCACAGAAGGAAAAACTCAAGAAAGTTGATGATAGAGTATTAGCTCCCAAACCGGAACAACCCCGGAACATGACGCTTATAGATGAGCTTAGAAGCGTTGCCGACGGTACAAAGCATACAAATGGAAACCTCGTGCCAAGCAAAGTAGTGGATGAAGTTCAGAAACTAAGAAGAAATATAGAAGATAAGAAGTCACAATCACAAGTTGCAAAAAGTCAATCACAATCACGAAAAGTTGGTCATGCGACGGGAATGAGTGCCAACAATAGCAAGGGTCGAGGTTAGAGTCTCTTGCAATGAAGCAAATTGTTGTTTACTTAAATATTATGTTCCAATGAGTATAAGTACCCGTAAACTTATTCCCGCAATAGCTCGTTGATACTGGTCTTCCGGCGTGTTTTCCGGTCTACCTGTTTTATGATCACAGCGCAATAAAGACCTGGAAGACCGGGCTTTTTAGCAGGTAGGCTGCCAGGTACTACTACTGAATAAGCAGGTACTTTGCCATAAGTAATATTACCTGTGTAGCGGTCAACTATTTTGGTGGAAGCTCCAATGAAGACACCCATACTAATGACTGCGCCTTCCTCAATGATTACCCCTTCTACAATTTCTGATCTTGCTCCAATAAAGCAATTATCTTCAATAATTACCGGCTTAGCTTGTAGAGGTTCCAGTACCCCGCCTATGCCTGCGCCGCCAGATATATGGCAATTTTTTCCAATATATGCACAGGAGCCGATAGTGGCCCAGCTATCAACCAGCGTTCCGTCGGCTATATATGCTCCAATATTGATAAAAGACGGCATAATTACGACATTCTTACCAAGATATGCTCCTTGCCTGACGAATGCACCAGGTACTAGGCGTATTCCTGCTTGTCGTAATTTTTCTTCATCGTTTCGGGTAAATTTAGGATCTATTTTGTCATACCATTGCATACAGTTTCCGTCATAGATTTTCATCTGCGAAGTTTTAAAACCCAGTAAGATTGCTTTCTTTATCCACTCATTTACCTGCCAGAAACCCTGTATTTTCTGACATACAGATATTTCTCCATCTCCAAGCTTGGCTATAACCTGATCGACAAGCTGTTTTACTTCATTGAAATTATCAGAGTTTTGGTTAAGTGAATCTCTTATTTGCCAAAATTCTTCAATTGCTGTAATATATTTTTCCATGGTAGATTCATGCATAAATGAGTTGAATATAGCCATAAATAGCTATATTTTAATGTGAGTGTAGGATAAGAGAATTTAGGATAATAATCAACAATGTATATTGCTTGCCCGGGATGTAATACAAAATTTGTGGTCACACCAGAACAGATTGGAAAAGACGGTAGAAAAGTTAAATGCTCTAAATGTTCTCATATCTGGTACAAAAAACTGGATGAGGATGTACGCATCGAGCCGGCACTAACAGCACCTGTTGTTTCCACAACACTTGGCAATGGGGTGAATTTACCGGCACTACTTCCTATGAAAATACCGCCATATCTATATATGATGCCTGTTGTGATGATAGGGTTGATTATCTTTATGCTTGTAATGCTGTTTCCTGATAATCTCGGGTTTGAATCACTACTTAATAGCGATAATTTAAGTATTAAAGATGTCCAAATTGTAAAGCAGCAAGACATTGAAAAAATTACGGTCAGCTATAAAGTGCATAATACTTCTTTAAAGGACGTAAAAATGCCGCTTGTGAGAGTCAGGTTGTGTGATAACAATAATAAAGTTCTAAAATCGCTAACCGATTATCATACAAACATCATATCTCCGAACCAGTTTCTACAGGTTAAAACTGAATTTATGCCAGTACCGTCATCGGCAGATAATATTGATATCATGATGGGCAATGAGGTTGATTTTATTTTACGTTAAAACTTCAATCCTTGGCTAAAGAGAAAGACTATTAAATCTTCTTAATTATTTTCTGTGTCCTAACCCTGGCCTTGAACTTTTGAACATGATTATTATGCTCTTTGAGAGTCTTTGAGAAATTGTGTCCCCCTCGGCCATTGACTACGAAATATAATGCATCTATCTTAGCAGGGGCAACAACTGCCTCCAGAGACGCACGTCCGGGGCAGGCAATCGGACCCGCTGGCAGTCCATATACATGGTAGGTATTATATGGAGATTTAATTTTTAGATCCTTACGGTTTAGCAAACGTTCCAGTTTATATTTACCTCCCGTTAAAGCATAAGCAGTAGTGGGGTCTGCCTGCAATTTCATCCCTCTATTCAGACGATTGAGAAATACGGCTGCGATCTTTGCACGTTCGTTGTCGTGACCTGCTTCTTTTTCTACTATAGAGGCCATAATCAGTACATCTTTTCTAGTTTTTAGCGGAGAATTTGGTGATAGTTTGGACATGACTTCGTCCAGGGTGCGTGACATTTGTTTACGCATTACATCAATAATTTTCTCACGCTGATCGCCGTAACTATAGAAGTAGGTCGATGGCATTAGATAACCTTCTGGAATAGTACCATTGATTTTCCCCACCAGTCTTTCTTCTGAGTCGACTTTCTCAATGATCTCACTGACTATAGATCCTTCCGGTATAAAAAGATAATGGACAATGGATATCCCGCTGGCAAGTTTTCGAATTACCTGATATGGCGTGATACCTGTAGTGAACTTATATTCACCACTTTTTAAAGGACTATAGTAAGAATATAGTTGGCTTATGGCTTCAAATAACGGCCTATGCTTTATTACTCCTTCTTGCTCAAGAAGTACGCCGATTTTATGAATCGAAAGATGTGGCTTGATAATAATGATTTTTTCTTCATCCAAATGCCCTGGTAGGAATAAATACCCTCCCAGGATATTAACCGCACTTATTACCAGAACAACAATTGAAATAATAATGAATAATTTGATCTTCAGAAACTTTGCCAGAAACACTAAAGCTCAACCTCAGACGTGCTAATTTCGCCATTTGTGTTAGTGATTTTTTCAATTTTAAGCTTGGCAGCTTTTAGCATGGATTCGCAATGTTTTTTCAAAAGCACTCCACGTTCAAAACTCTCAACAGCATCAGCAAGATTTTCCTGGCCTGTATCAATTTTCCTTACAATTTCTTCGAGTTCAGCAAGCGCCTGTTCAAAACTCATTTTTTCAATAGATTTCAGTTGTGTCATAGGGTAGAATATTTTTTGACCTAATTAAACAATATTTGTCTTTGATATGCAAGTTAGAATTTCCAGGCCGGCAAGATCTGCCATGCAATCGGCCGATGGTGAGGATAGTTGGTTACTGGAATTTGTTAAAAAACCAGATAGCAGATTTAAAGAACCTCTTATGGGTAGAATATCCTCAGGCGATATGGCCAGCGAAATAAAGCTTTCTTTTCCAACATTGGAGGCAGCAACTTCTTTTGCAGAAAAGAAGCACTACTCGTACGAAGTGATTAAACCTAAAGAACCAAAACTTCCTAAAAAGAGTTATACGAGTAATTTTGGCTAAATCAAGTGCCTGTAAACTTATCATACAGCAAACAGGCAGGTAGAATGGTGTAGGTAACTCAAAATTTATCATTCACAAGTTATTGTGGGTAATAATTGATAAGATGACCAGGTATTACGACTTGGTTAACATTTATGCTTACCACAAAGCAGGCGATCAAGAGAATATTTTCCAGGTCCGTATAGAATGATCGTTCCAAGCAATACAGCCCAATATAAATGCTCATTCAGATCAAGATAGGTGAACTGAATTACTGCAGTCATACACAACATTGGAATAGCAGCCAATCTTGTCATAAAACCTGAAATCAACAGAACTGGTGCTGATAGTTCAGTTGCAGTTGCAAGGATTGCCGCCAGTTCAGGTGGTATTACAGGAACTGCATATTCATATTTGAATAAATATATGGTGGACTGCCAGCTAGCGATTTTTGTTAACCCGGAATACCAGAAAATTCGCGCCATCCAAATTCTAATGAACAGTACGAGTAATGGAAATAAGTGATGGTGAGCGAATTTGGCCGTAGCAAAATAAATTTTACCGATAGCACTATTGTGTATCCGTTGAATCATAATATTTACCTCATTTTAGTTATCATTTGTTTATCCAGCATTAGATGAGTTACTGTAGCTATTGCCTCTTCCATCTCATTTTCTGTAAAAACCTCCATAGCTTTGCCAATTGTGCTACCTGCATTAATAGCTTGAAAAAACTTCCATTGTTTTTCTCCCATATACAGGGTTTCTATCTTATTTTGAACCCTGCATATCATTACAAAACACTCAGTTTTGTTTAGATAAAGTTCATCTGAATCTGAGTTATCCAGCAGCTCCTGAATATTCATTAGCGGGAATATTGACTTTAAAAAGAAAATTGAAGCGTTGAGCAGCAATTTACAGGATTCTATGTCTGCATCAAAAAAAGATTGTAATTCTTCTAAATTGATTGCTGATTGCCTTGGTGCTGCATAGCTTCTGGATTTTAATAATTCGAGCCTTGCATAATCCGGTAAATATTGTAAATGCTTTGTTGAAGGAAAGTTTCCCAAAAACGCAGGGAAGTTCTCTCCGAAATTCCCCATGGCTGATCTATTGGTTAAATTGTCATAGTTATGACTATAGGCTAATGCAGCACCTCTTGCACAATTCTCACCAATTAGCTGCCAAATTCCCGGGTAGGTAATTTTCAGGCTGGTCACAAAATTTTCAAGTACGGTATCACAGTGAACCATAATGCGATCATTTGCGGTAATAACACCGTTGGGCTTGATAAAATCAAGAGATTCTTTTGCTCCAAAAATAGCATTTTTTAATTTTTCCTGAATATCGGCCAGATTATGCATGTATTACCTCCTGGAAGCTATTAATATAAGACTCAGCTTTCTGCGCTTCCTGAAGTAAAATTTCCAACTTTGGTATATTAACATCCCATTCAACTAAAGTGGGCAGCTTACCGAATTTCGATAATGCTTGCTGATAAAGCAACCACACTGCATCACAAACACGCGAATCATGCGAGTCGATATATAAAGATTCATGATCTGATATTTTTTTCACAGAGTGCCCTGAAACATGTATCTCATGCACTATGCCAGGATTAATATCAGCAATATATTGCTCTGCTGACCAGCCATTATTTAGCCCGGAAATATAAATATTATTCACGTCAAGCACTATCCCGGCACCGGTTTTTTGTGACAGTAAATTCAAAAACTCTGCTTCTGAGTAAGTTGATTCGGTAAATTCAAAATATGTTGAAGGATTTTCAAGTAAAATTTGTCTCTTAAATGTATCCTGAGCAATGGAGATATTTCTTGTAAATACTTCCAGGGCTTCATCATTAAAAGGGGTGGGAAGTAAATCCGGCAGAAATTTTTCAGAAACAGTATTCCATGATAAATGATCCGATATCATAAAAGGATCAACGGCATCCATTAAATTTTTTATTTGCGCAAGATGTACATCATCAAGTCCACTTGCGGATCCAAGTGACATACCGATGCCATGCAAACTAACTGGATAACTTTTACGAATTTCTAATAAATTATCAAAAGCAAGACCACCGCACATAAGATAATTCTCGCTATGCACTTCAACCCATCCTATATCATTGGGCTTTTGAGCGGCAAACTGCTCTATATGCGGATGCCTGAGTCCGATTCCAATTAGCTTATTAGACATAAGGAAAATAAAATTTCTTATACAAAAACACAAACCCAGAGCCTGATTTTAAATATCAAACACTGGGTTTTTTAAAAGGTACTAAAGGATTAGCTCTTCTTCATGCCATCTGTTTCAATTTTAGCTTTGATGTCATCTGAAACGCCGCTGAGATCACCTGCATTTATCTTGTCACATTCGCCTTTTGGAACCATGATCCATGCATCAGGATCACCGGCTTTATTCTGCCCTGCACAAGAGTTACCCTTACCGGCACAACTACCCGTATGCTCTTTGATTAGACCTTTTCCGTTTTCATCAACGACTTTACACTTTTCCATACCTTTATGATCTGCGGCTTGAGCGCTTCCGAAAGAGAATATTGCTGCAGTAAATGCAGTAGCTAGTAATTTTGATCTACTCATAGTTATTTACCATTGAATTTATATAAATAAAACAGGATCTGAATCTTTACAGGCAACTCAAATCTCACGTATCTATAACTGTAAATTAAGATTGATTAAGTCAGTAGATTTTTAATTTATAATTTAATAATAGTGTCTTTTATTTTGCAAATAAGGTGTATTTTAAACACATTGTCTAGCTATAATAACTCTATCGCGTCCAGCTAAATCCTGTTTTACGTTCAATTCTGTAAAAGCATGTTCTCTGAGAATGTTTGTAATTGCCTCTTTTTGCAAGTAGCCAATTTCAAGAACTAATTTTCCACACGGTTTTAAATATTTATGCGCAGAAGCGATAATAATTTTATAGGCAGCAAGGCCGTTATCAGATGCATATAGAGCAATATCCGGTTCAAAAATATAAGTCTCTTCTGCCATTTGCTCTTTTTCTCCTTGCGAGATATATGGAGGATTGCTCACAATATAGTCATATTTCTCAGCACCGAGGCTACTGTACCAATCGCTTTTGATAAAATTTACCTGCTCTAGTACATTATGAATTTCAGCATTTGTTTTAGCAACTTTAAGAGCTGCGCTGCTAATATCCAGAGCAGTGATTTCTGATGTAATAATTTGCGCAGCTAAAGTAATGGAAATCGCGCCGCTACCTACACCAAGCTCTAATATTGTAATGGTTTCATCGTCTGATCGCTGATTACAATCATTAATCATAATATCAACTAGCAGCTCAGTGTCGGGTCGTGGAATTAACACGTTTTTATTTACGATAAAGTCCAGGCCATAAAATTCTTGCCTGCTGATAATATAAGCGATAGGTTCCATGGATTCGCGCCTGGCAATAAGCTTGAAAAATTCTTCCTCGGAATCAACAGATAACTCTTTATCGTAACTTAACAATAATTGTTCGTATGTAACACCCATTGCAACACCGAGCAATAACCTTGCATCCAGGTTAGGTGTTGAACTTTTATGTAATTTCTTTGATGCTTCTTTTAGAGCTTCCCGTATTTGCATCTCTAATAATCAACCTTAAGGAAGTACAGCCCTTCAGCAGGTGCAGTAGGCCCTGCGACTTTCCTGTCTTTTGCTTCAAGTATTTTTTTAATTTTTTCAACTTCCCAGGTTCCGTTCCCAACCATTAACAGGCTTCCTACAATGTTCCGAATCATGTGATGTAAAAACGATAGGGCAGAAAAATATATTTCAATATTTTCGCCATGCTTAACAATTTCTATTTTATTCAGGGTTCTTATTGGAGAATTTGATTGGCACTCACTAGCACGAAAGGAACTGAAATCGTGATGTCCCAATAGATAATTTGCTGCTTTTTGCATTTTTTCTATATCTAAATCATGCCGAACGTGGTTCTGCAGACCTCTATTAATGATGTTTACTGAGTGTCGATTAAGTATTTTATACACGTAATGTCTGGCTTTAGCAGAGAAGCGGGCGTGAAATTCTTCACCGAACACTTCAGCGGCAATCACGCCAATAGTATGTGGGCGAGAAAAATGATTAATCGAATGCATAAGATTTTTTGGATTATACTGTTTTTCCAGATCAAAATGCGCTACCTGGGCATACGCATTAACTCCGGCATCAGTTCGACCTGCTACTATCAGCGTGACTTGCTCTTTGCTAAAACTGAAAATTGCATCTTCAATTATCTGTTGCAAAGATAAAGTTTCTTTTTGCCTTTGCCAACCACAATAGCCTGCACCTAAATACTCCAGGATAATTTTATATCTATACATAGCAAATAGTAAATGACCACTTACCCGGCAGTATTTTTTCCAGAGCTACTTAGGAAGCTGATCATTTTTTTCGATCTTGTTGGATG
>CAJQOD010000004.1 GCA_905479865.1 uncultured Rickettsiaceae bacterium
TTTCCAAAACTTGCAAGGAAATACCAAAGAAAAAAGGATAAATTTTTGTTTAATTTGAAGTGTTTTGTATGAGTTTTTTAAGCTTTGGTGCAACTATCTCCAATACCTTAAATAGCTCACCCATTTGCTTAGTGGAAATAAGACGAAAAACCTGACGATCAAGTACATCACCTTCCTCTTGAGATGCGGTATTTTTTAATGCCTGAAGTCGTATTTCTATGCCGTACTTAACCAGAAATTCTTTTTGAGAAAGAATATTACAATCATTAATTCCTTGTTCAATGGCGGCTTTTTTTAGGGCGTTGAAGTCAACATGTGCTGTTAAATCGGCTTCTCCAAGTGAATCTATAATAGAGTGATATTGATGATTTTTGATAGCTTGCAGGGTTGAGTTATATTGTCTTCTGGTGCGAGTTTCTGTTTTGATATCGTATCCGTAATCAATGATGAGGCTTGCCCCGCCATGAGTGCATAAATGTTTGCTCAGGAAACGGATGATATTGAGGGATTCAATCGACTCTTCAATTATCGCTCCATCCTGGGAGTTTGTATGTTCGAAGAGAAACTGGTGTTGTAGAGCTTTGTGGATTTCAGCTTTATCATATTTTATGCGTCCATCAATTGGATCAATTACTAAAATTAATTCAAACCATTTATTCTTCACCTTCATATATTGTTTGATAGGCATGGCATCAAAAAACTCGTTTGCAATAAGTATGGACTGTGTCTTCGGTATTTTTTTAATGTCAGTTAGCCATTTTATGTTCTTATTATACTCAATTAAATTCGCTTTTTGCTTTTTTATAAAATGAGGATTAATTTCGAGTAAATACACGCGGGCAGCATTATAAAATTCTGGAACAAGCTTTGCAGTGCGCAAGAAATCTTGCATTAATTTACCTTGCCCAGGACCGAGTTCTATAAGTAAAAAACGTTTGGGCATACCAAGCTGTTGCCATTTTTCGATGGCCCAAAGTGCTATTATCTCGCCAAATAACTGAGATATTTCAGGAGAGGTTATGAAATCACCATTTCTGCCAATATTTTTTAACGACTTATAGTATGAGCTGGAGTTGGCTAAGAGAACCTCGCGCATCATATCGTCAATCTTGATATGCCCATTGTCTTTGATGAAGCTTCTAATTTTTGAGTCTATTGGCATTTTTTCTACTATAAAAAATCAAAAATACTCCCACTATAAACATTGGTAGGCAGAGTAGTTGCCCCATAGTAAAAGCTCCTGCAAGAAAGCCAATCTGAGCGTCCGGTTCTCTAAAAAATTCAATTATTATTCTAAATATTGAATAGAAAATTAAAAATAAACCTGAGAGTAAACCGTGTCTGGATAAGGCATTAAAATTTAGTGCAGCGACAGATATTATACAAAATAAGACAACTCCTTCCAGTGCTGCTTCATATAGTTGACTGGGGTGGCGCGGTAAGTAGTCACTACCTGGAAAAATAAACGCCCAAGGTACATTTGTAACTCTGCCATATAGTTCGGCATTTATGAAATTGGCTATTCTACCCAGGAATAACGGGATGGGAGCTGCTGCAGCCGAGAGATCAATTATATTTAAAAAACTGATTTTATTACGTCGCGCAAACCATGCTGAGGCTACTACATATCCAATTATTCCACCGTGAAAGGACATACCTCCTTTATATGTTTTGAGAATATCAATTGGATTTGAGAAATATTTAATCGGATCATAAAATAATACATAACCCAATCGTCCTCCAATAATTATGCCTATAATTACCCAAGTAACAAAATCGTCGATATGCTTTTTGCTGATATTTGTACTCGTATCGATATTAATTAATTTGAGTATATAGAACCATCCAATCAGGATTCCCACAACATAGGCAAGAGAGTACCACGAGACTGCCAGTGGTCCAAGTGAGATAATCACAGGATTGATATTGGGAAAATCTAACATCTGTTCACGTAAGTTCTTATCGTTATTTATGCAGCTTCCTCAGCTTTTGGCTGTATGCCAAGCTCTGCGAAGACATCAATCAATGCTTCAGTGAGTTTTGCAATCATCTCTTCGGTATGAGCTGGAGTAGGTGTTATTCTCAAGCGTTCAGTGCCTTTTGGAACAGTTGGAAAGTTAATGTGCTGTACAAAAATATTATGTTTTTTGATAAGCAATTGCGAGGCCTTGCGAGTTAATTCGGGGTCGCCAATAATAATAGGAATAATATGGCTTTGATTCGTAAGCAGGTTAATACCGGCTTCCGTTAAAGATTTTTTTACCGTGCCAACAACTTCTTGATGCTTTTGCCGTTCAGCATTCGATTCCTTTAAGTGGCGTATACTTACTTGCGCAGCTGCTGTAATCGCAGGAGGTAGTGAAGTTGTGAAAATAAAGCCACTGGCTGTTAGCCTGATTGCGTCAATCAGTGCCGTATCTCCGGCAATGTATCCGCCAATTACTCCATAAGCCTTTGCAAGAGTACCCTGTATAATGTCGATTTTATCCTCAAGACTAAGCATATTGGCAATTCCTGCTCCCTTTTTTCCATAAAGTCCAACGCTATGTACCTCATCAATGTAAGTCATTGCATTATATTTTTTTGCCAGTTCGTATATTTTTTTTATCGGAGAGATTAATCCATCCATGGAATAAGCTGATTCAAACACAATAATTTTGGGACGTTTTATATCAATAGTTTTTAGTATTTCTTCAAGATGATTAGCATCAAGATGTTTGTAAATATGCTTTTCAGCATTAGAATTTTTTATCCCTGCAATCATTGAGGCGTGATTCAATTCATCTGATAAAAATACCAAATCAGGCATAATTTTGGCAAGGGTAGTTAAGGTAGCATCATTTGAGACATAACCCGAGGTGAATACCAGAGCAGATTCTTTTTGATGCAAATCGGCTATTTCTTCTTCAAGTTCGACGATTGCATAATTATTACCGCCAATATTTCTGGTGCCTCCAGAGCCAATGCCGTTTTCAAGAATAGCCTCACTTGCAGCTTGCATGACTTTTGGATGTTGGCTCATTCCAAGATAGTCATTGATGCACCACATAGTTATATCACGCTTGTCTTCGCCCCAATAGGCTTGAGGAAATTTTCCGGCTTGTCTTTGCAGGCCAATAAAATCGCGATATCTTCCTTCATTTTTTATCTGTTGTATTTGATTTTTAAATGAAGATGTATAGTCAAACATTTTTTTTCCTACTTGATGATCAGGCTCACTATATATTAATTAATGTCTCTTGAGAATGAATTAAATTATAAATTTCTTATTTTATTAAAATAACTGGTTGGAGAGTGTTGATCGCACGAAGAAAAAATTATTATCATCAGACATTATTTGGTTTAGGCTATAGCCGCCTTTGTTAAATGACTTAACATCTTCTGGAGAGTCCAATCCGTTTCTAATGATGTAATCAGCAAGCATTCCCCGAACACGTTTTGAGTTCAAGGCTATATTTTTAACTGCTCCATCTCTTATTTCTCTAAAATGAATATTGATCATTTGGGCATTGAGATTTGTCTTGTCAATTACGGCTGCATACTCATTTGATGCAATATTAATCAGGAATTTATTCTGATGATTTGCCAGTTCTGTATTGAGCTGCTCGGTTACCTGCTTTTTCCAGAATGTAGCCAAGCCTTCGGGTGCTATTCCAGGTAGTCTGGTTATCATCTCCAGGCGATATGCTCTTATCTTGTCTAATGGGCGCAGAAGTCCGTATAAAGCAGAAACTATTCTTAAATGATTTTGGCCAAACCCTAGCATTTCAGGTGAAAGGGTCTGTGTTTCCATGTTTCTGTATACATCTCCTGTATAGGCAAATATAGCAGGCTTTTCCGGCAAGGTTTGGTATGTCTGAAAACGCTCATGGTTAAGGTCTGCTATTTTTTTACTTACACCCATCATTTTCGCAAGTTGATGCGCTGATAATGATTGTAGCTTGTTAAGTAGTGAGCTTGTTTTGGTTGTGATATTCAGGTTGCTTGACTCATTGCTCGGAGCTTCGGAGTCAAAGTCCATTGATTTAGCTGGAGAAATGATACTAATCATTTTCTCCTCTGGTGAGATAGTTAAACTCAGCTCCTATGATAAATATCATATTTACCATATAGAAGAATATTAGAGTGACGATAATACTACCAAGGGAACCATAGATAATACTAAGTTGATTGTAATAGGTAATATATGTAGATAATAAATATCCACTAATTGCCCAAAGCAGGACGGTAAGAAAAGCACCAGGTATTACTTCCAGGAGTTTTAGTTTTGCATTAGGGATAATATAGTATAATGCACAAACGCTTAAGAGTAGAGATAAGGAGATCATTACGTATCTTGCTATGTTTAGAGTTGATTTGTAATCTTCAATCAGTGCCATGAATTGTGGAATTTTGGCAAGACCAATCGGTATAATAATTAAAAGAAACATTGCCAGAGAAATTACTGAACTAATAATTAAAAATTGTGCAATACTCAGAAGTCTTCGCAATATATAGTTTGGAGGAGATTTAATTTTATACACTCTGTTTAGAATAGTTCTAAGGCATTCTACAAAGGAAGAAGAAGTCCATATAGTGCCGAATATTGCCAAGGTTAAGAGTCCTTGGGGAGGAGCATTCATAAGTTCGCTTACCCTTGCTCTGATGGAATCTATCGAGTGATCCGGCATATTCTCAATAGCAAGCCCAATAAATTTTTCTCCAAGTTCTGAAGCGCCAAAGAAACTCGTGAAAGCCAGGATAAAGATGAAAAAAGGAAAAATTGAGACCAGCACCATGAACGACATATATCCCGAATGCTCAATGCCATCATGTTCTATCATATTAGTGATGGACATGTATAGATTGTAGATCAAATTTTTCATTGATTAGCTTTTTAAGTTACGGCTAAGAATTTTAAGTTTCATATCATTATAAGCTTTATTTTTTGATTGGCAAGTTTAGATAACAGCTAACCTTTAATTTAAAAGAGATTTTAAGTATTAGATTTAAAAAAATAGTTAAAATATATAAAATAACACTTGTCTAGGTTTGATTTGTATGATAGAAAGTCAACTTTATAGGTTGCAATTTTATTTAATTGCATTAATTTTATAGAAATTATTAAAAAATCAGAGGTAGGATTATGGCACGTAAAAATGATTATATCTTAGAGGTGGATAGGTTTATTGGTGGTAAAATCTATTCATTAAGACTGGCAAAGGGTTTGTCTCGTCAACAGTTGTCAAAAGTAATAGGTGTTACCCACCAGCAACTTCAGAAATATGAAAAAGGCACAAACAGAATTTCCGTAGGAAGATTAGTTTTAATTGCTAAGGCTCTCTCAAAGGATGTGTCATATTTTTACGATGGTTTAGAAGCAAATGATAAAGAGCCGGTTATGACTCAACATCAGCGTATGTGCATCGAGGTATCACGTAATTTTATGAAAATCGAAAGTTCTGAGCATCAAAATGCCGTGAATACTTTGGTAAAATCACTGTCAAAAATTGCTTAACGATCTGCCTTGCTATGACAGTGTAAATGACAAATGGATTGCCACGTTTGCGCTCGTAGGTGGCGAAAAGTTGCGCCTTGTGGCTTCTTCTTAGGCGGGCATTCCTAAAACTGATGCAAAAAATCTTCATCTTGCAACACTTCCAATAAATCACGTAACCTTTACAGTGATTGACAATCCCGTGTATAAGGAATATATATTAGTGTTTTAAGCCATTTTTGGCGTGGCTATTTGAGAGATTCAACAGAGCATGTTATTATCAAAATATTTCCTACCTATTCTGAAAGAAAAACCTGCAGAAGCGCAGGTAATTTCGCACTCGCTTATGTTAAAAAGCGGGATGATCAAGCAGGCCGCTTCTGGCATTTATAACTGGTTGCCACTTGGGCTGAAAGTGCTAAAAAATATTGAAAATATCATAAGATTCAATATGGATGCAGCGGGTTTTATAGAAATCCTAATGCCATGTGTGCAAGATGGAGATTTATGGCGAGAGTCTGGTCGCTTAGATGTTTATGGCAAAGAAATGTTGCGTTTTAAAGATCGTCATGATCACGATTTGTTGTTTGGTCCAACCAATGAAGAAGTTATTACCGATATTGTGCGTAATTCTTTTCAATCCTATCGTGATTTACCCAAGGTACTTTATCAGATTCAGTGGAAATTCCGCGATGAAATCAGACCACGTTTTGGCGTGATGCGCGGGCGTGAATTCTTAATGAAAGATGCCTACTCGCTTGATGTTGATATGGAAAGTGCTATCAAAACATATAACCAGGTATTTGCTGCGTACATGCACATTTTTAAAGATATGGGGTTGAATGCGATTCCGCTTGCTGCTGATCCTGGAGAGATTGGCGGTGATTTAAGCCATGAGTTTCATGTTGTTGCAGATACTGGCGAGAGCCTACTTTATTATGATAAGAAGTTTGATTTGCTGGGTGAAACTCTGGCAAATGATATTGAACAACTCAAATCGCTATATGCAGCTACCGAAGAGAAGCATGATCCGGATAATTGCCCTGTTAGCAAGAGTGAGTTATCAGTCAAAAGGGGTATCGAAATTGGTCATATATTCAATTTTGCTGATAAATATTCTAAACCTATGAAAGCTATGGTCAATAACAGTAAAGGTGAGCGCGTGCCACTTCAAATGGGTTCTTATGGAATAGGTATATCAAGACTTGTTGCAGCTATTATCGAAGTAAGTCACGATGATAAGGGAATTATCTGGCCGATGCAGGTTGCGCCGTTTAAGGTCTCAATAATTAATTTGAATATCAAGGATGAAGGTGTTAGCCTTGCGTCAGAAAATCTATATAATCAGTTAAGAGCTAAGGGCATTGATGTGTTATATGATGATACGGGCGATCGTCCGGGTGCTAAATTTGCTGTTGCTGATCTGATTGGTTCTCCATGGCAAATTATTGTAGGACCCAAGAAAATTGCTAATGGTTTAGTTGAACTCAAACATAGGCAGTCAGGTGAAGTCGAGGATTTTTCTCCAGAGGCTGCCATAACAGAAATAATTAACAGTTTGCATGTTAAGTAATTTTATCTCCATATTATCGCTGCGATATTTTAGTGCCAAGAAGAATGAGAAGTTTGTATCTATTATCTCTGGGATATCGCTTGCTGGAATCATGATTGGAGTTGCTGCTCTAATCATCGTGATGTCAGTGATGAATGGTTTTCATATTGAACTTACAAGTAACATCATTGGTCTAAATGGCGATATTAACGTTGCCCCTATGGGGAAGGTGATTGAGGATCATAAGTCGGTTACTAAAAAAATATCCGAACATGAATTTGTCACGAAAGTTACGCCGCTGGTGGTTGGTCAGGCGCTGGCTTTGGGCAGCGGTGCTAATAGCGGAGTGATCATCAAGGGTATTGATGCCGGCGACTTAAAGCATAAGGGCGAGATATTACATAATGTATTTGAAGGCAGCTTTTCTGAGTATTACGGTAATAATGTAGTAGCTGTCGGCTCTGAACTTGCAAGGAATATAGGGGTATTTGCCGGCTCCAAGATTAAGATGATTGCTCCAAGTTTACTATCTACTGCCTTTGGTAGTATGCCACGATCGAAAGATTTTACCGTTGTTGCTGTATTCAATAGTGGTCTTTATGATTATGACGCAGCGACAATGCTGATGCCATTATCTGCGGCGCAGAAGTTTCTTTCAATGGGTGATGGGATTAATTTGATTGAAGTCAAAATTGATGATGCGGAGTTGGCAAATCGCTACGCCAAGGAGCTGCAAAAAGAGTTGGGCTTTAGTATGCGAGTCAATAGCTGGATGCAGGATAATCAGCAATTTTTGAGCGCACTTGAGGTTGAGCGTACGGCGATGTTTGTGATTTTATCTTTGATTATGGTAGTTGCTGCTTTTAATATTATTTCCAGCCTTTTCATGGTAGTGAAGGACAAAACCAAGGATATTGCTATTTTGCGAACTATTGGTGCTTCAACCAGGCAGATAATGTTTATTTTCATTATTAACGGGATGTTAGTTGGGTTTATTGGTACTGCGATTGGTGTAATTGCGGGATTGTTATTTTCCTATAACATTGAAAATATCAGACTATTTTTAGAGAAGATTTCCGGGACTAAGATTTTCGATCCGGCGATATATTTTCTATATAGCCTGCCGTCGGTAGTTAGAGTTAGCGATGTAGTGATGATATCAAGTCTGGCGCTTATCGTCTCATTTTTAGCAACAATATATCCTGCCTATAAAGCTGCATCGTTGAATCCAATCGAGGCTATGCGTTATGAGTGATCAGCCTATACTTACATTAAAAAATATTTCAAAAGATTATAAGCAAGGCAGATCAGTTGTAGAAGTGCTGAAGAATATTGACCTTCAGGTGTCCAGAAGCCAAACCATTGCGATTGTTGGTGCTTCAGGTAGTGGTAAGTCAACTTTGCTACATATTGCCGGATTGCTTGACTTAGCTGATAGTGGAACAATTACAATTGACGGCGTGTCTTCTGCCAAGATTTCAAATCTTCGTCATGCCAATGAAATTAGGCTGGAATATATGGGTTTTATCTATCAACACCATCATTTGTTGCGAGATTTTACTGCTCAGGAGAATGCAGCGATGCCTCTCTTTATTCGGGGCATCAAGAAATCAGAAGCAATGGATAAGTCGGCTGAGATTTTAGAACAGCTTGGACTTGGTAAAAGGCTGTATAATGTGCCAGGAGAGCTTTCAGGCGGAGAGCAGCAGCGAGTGGCAGTTGCAAGGGCGCTTATCAATAACCCTAAAATCATTTTAGCAGATGAGCCAACTGGAAATCTTGACCCGCACACAGCGGAAGAAGTATTTGCCATGTTCTTGGAGCGTGCTGAAAAATTCGGCACAGCGATTATCATGGTGTCACATAATTTGGAGCTAGCTGCTAAAATGCAGAAGACATACAAGTTGGATTATGGTTTAGTAGAAGTATAGTTATTTTCCTTTTAAGGGAGTGTTGCAAGTTATGTTCAATGGATTGCCGCACCTCTAAAGGGGTTCGCAGGTGACAATTGTCACTACGAAGGAGCGTTAGCGATATGGTCAGTCCATTTATCACTGCAGAGTACACCAAAGCTTCATCTTGTGACAGTTTCCATTCCAATCTACCGTCACTACGAAGGAGCGTTAGCGACTGTAGCAGTCCATTTATCACTGCAGAGTACACCAACAGCTTCATCTTGTGACAGTTTCCATAAAGGGAAAATAACTATATGATCATAGTAAAAGAGGATCAAATGACAGTATCATATAAAGAAGTAATTGAATTTTGGTTTGAAGAAATCACGCCAGAGCAAATGTGGTCAAAAGATATTAAGTTTGATGCATTAATTGCTCAGAGATTCGGTGATGTACACGAAAAAGCAATAAGAGGCGAGCTTAGTTCGTGGCGTGCAAATGCTTTGGGTACTCTTGCTGAAATTATGATTCTTGATCAGTTTAGTCGTAATATATACCGGGATACTCCGGCAGCATTTGCAAATGATGCTTTAGCGTTAAAGCTGGCAGAAGAAGCAATCGAGAAAAATTATGACAAAGAGATAGATATATCATTTTTAAGCTTCTTATATATGCCGTTTATGCATAGTGAATCATCTGAAGTGCATAAGCGTGCGGTGGAGATATTCAATCAAAAAGGTTTAGAAGGAGCTTATCAATTTGAATTAAAGCATAAGGTAATTATAGATAGATTCGGGCGCTATCCACACCGCAATAAGATTTTGGGCAGAGAATCAACTGCTGAGGAGATTGCATTCTTACGAGAACCAGACTCATCGTTTTGAGTAGTCTGGTGTATGAATGACCTCATGTGATGCTGAGATAATTAATATAACAGTTGAAAAGCTGCTTTTGCTACTATATACTTACCTGCGAATTAGATAATAAATTATTTAAGGTGGGTCTTTGACCCGCCTTTTTTATTACAGAGTACTAAATGGAAAGTAAAATATCTGAATTAGTAGAAAATACCATTAATGCTTTAGGTTTTGAACTGGTTAAAGTTACAATTCATGGAGCTGGAACAAAAATTGTTGAGATTTTGATTGAGCGCCAGGACGGGGAAAAGATTGGCGTAGGTGATTGCCAGCTGGTAAGCCGGAATATTTCAGCTGTTCTGGATGTTGAAGACGTTATTTCCTGTAAGTATTTTTTAGAAGTGTCTTCAACGGGTTTAGAGCGTCCGCTTGTGAAGTTGCAGGATTTTGTACGTTTTGCCGGTCGTGATATTAAAGTGCGTTTGAAGACCGCCTTTAACGGTAATTTGACCTATAAAGGTACATTACTGGGATTAAACAGTGAGAAGATTAGGTTAAAGTCAAAGAATGTCGAGCTATCATTTGATTATGATAATATCAAGAGAGCAAATTTAGTTTTTACGGAAGAAATGTTTAGAGCATTATTAAATAAGAAAAAATAATTTAAAATAGGGAGAGAATTAATATGGATAATATGGGTAAAGCTGAAATACTGCAAATAGTTGATGCAGTATCAAGAGAAAGAGGTATTCCAAAAGCAAGTTTAATAGAAGCTATGGAGCAGGCAGTGCAGGTAGCTGGTCGTAAGAAATATGGGATGGAGCAAAATATTAGTGCTCAAATTGATCAGAATACTGGAAAGATAAGCTTATTTCGTGTTCGCGAAGTTGTTGAGGTAGTAGAAAATACTTTTCAACAGATTTCTTTGGATGAAGCAAGGATTATTCGTGCGGATGTAAAAATTGGCGAAGAAATACTGGAACCTCTTCCACCAATTGATCTTGGTAGAGTTGCTGCGCAAACAGCCAAGCAGGTGATTGTACAGAAAGTAGCTGAGATTGAAAGAGTCCGTCAATATGAAGACTACAAGGATCGTAAAGGTGATATCTTGAATGGAACTGTCAAGAGAGTAGAATTTGGAAATATTATTGTTGATGTTAGCCGGGCTGAGGCGATCTTGCGTCGTAATCAACAGATCAGGGGCGAGATGTTCCAGGTCGGTGATAGGGTTAAAGCTTATGTACAGGATGTACGTCCTGAGCCAAAAGGTCCTCAGATTTTCTTATCAAGAATTGACGATGATTTCTTGAGAAAACTATTTGAAATGGAAGTACCTGAAATTTATGATAATATTATAGAAATCAAAGCTGTAGCGCGCGAACCGGGTTCAAAAGCCAAGATAGCCGTGTTTGCAACGGATGTTTCGATAGATCCTGTGGGTTCGTGTGTTGGCGTCAGAGGTAGTAGAGTCAGGGCAATAACTAATGAGCTTGGCGGTGAAAAAATTGATGTAATTAACTGGGATAAAAATGTAGCACAATTTGTGATCAATGCTATGACACCTGCAGAAATTACCAAGATTGTTTTTGATGAAGAGCGTGGCAGAGTGGAAGCTGTTGTACCAGATGATCAGCTTAGCATGGCTATTGGCAGGAGAGGTCAGAATGTTCGTCTTGCATCAAAGATTACCGGCTGGGGAATTGATGTGATGACTGAAGAGCAGGAATCCGCGCGTCGCAGTGAAGAATTTACCAATACCACAGAGCTGTTTGTAGAGCATCTTAAAGTTGAAGAAGTGACGGCTCAACTTCTATCTGCGGAAGGTTATACAACGATTGAACAGATTGCGTATGCTGAGGATGATGTTCTTGCTGCTATTGAAGGCTTTAATGAGGAATTGGTTGAAGAGCTTAAAAAGCGTGCTATAACATATATTGAGCAGCAAAATGCGCAAGTCATTGAAGGTCTTGAGAAGCTTGGTGTTGAGCAGGCCCTGCTTGATGTGCTAGACTTGCCTGCAGAGTATATATTAAAATTGGCTGAATTTGGTGTCAAAACCATAGAGGATCTAGCTGAGGTGACGGTTTACGAGTTTAGAGGAGTTGTACCTGAGAATGTTATTGCTAAAGAGGATATTGAAGCGTTAATCAATTTTGCTAAAGAACAGAGCCAGGGCGAAGAGCAGGAGCAAGAAGATAACAAATAATTTATTCAAAAGAATAGTCTGTTGAATAGTTTATGAGCAGGCTTGCACTTTAAAGTTTAAGATAATTTTTTAGAAATAGGATAAATGACAGATAAGCAAGACGAAAAAAAGACAAAAAAACTTACACTTGGCGGTTCAAAACTGAGTTTGGGGAACAAGTCCGTTTATCCTAAAAGAGTTAGTAAAACTTTAGGCGGTAGTGGGTCTGTTGTTATTGAAGTAAAACGTGGTAAGGCTGCAAGTGGAGGTTTGTCTTTAAATAGACCTGGAGATGCTTCTGCATTAAGCCAGGATCAAGATAATAGGAGACTTGCTGCACTTCAGAAATCTAAAGAAGATAATAGCGATAATACTAAGATAAGCACACTCAGCAGGTTAGCTGAAATGAACCAGGATCCCCAAATCGTTGAAGAACAGAAGGATAGCTCGGTAGGTGATCAGGTAATTACTACAGAAAAGACTTCATCTTCCAGGAAAGATTATTCAAAAACCAAGTCTGATAGTGCAGCAGACATTAAAGAGTATGGTGAAAAACCGGAAGAAGAGAAAGTTGCGCCAGCTAAGCCAAAGATTCTGGAAGCTAAAAAGTTAAAGAAATCAGATATTATCCACATGCTGGATCAGGATTCCGGCAACGTTCCTTTCAAGACTCGTTCTCTTGCTTCTATCAAAAGGGCTAGAGCCAAAGAGAAAAGAAAGAATATAGGTGATGTGAAGGCAGAAAAAGTATATCGTGAAGTGATTATACCTGAAGTAATTACCGTAGCTGAGCTGGCCAGCAGAATGACTGAGAGATCAGCTGATGTCACAAAGGAGCTTATGAAGCTTGGGGTAATGGCGACCAGTACTCAGTCTATTGATGCGGATACTGCTGAGCTGATAGTCACTTCTTTTGGTCACTCTGCCAAGCGTATCAAGGAATCAGATATTGAGAATGTCCTGATAGACACACAAGATAATCCAGAACATCTAAAGCCAAGAACACCGATTGTGACTGTTATGGGACACGTGGATCATGGTAAAACTTCGCTTCTTGATGCATTAAAATCAACCGATATAGTTGGCGGTGAAGCAGGTGGGATTACTCAGCATATTGGAGCATATAGCGTAGTGATGTCTGATAACAGGATGATTACGTTTATTGATACTCCTGGTCACGAAGCTTTTACAGAAATGCGCAGTCGTGGCGCAGAAGTTACTGATATTGTGGTATTGGTAGTAGCTGCTGATGATGGTATTAAGACGCAAACCATTGAAGCCATAAGTCATGCCAAAGCAGCCGGGGTTCCAATCATTGTTGCGATAAATAAGATAGATAAGCCGGAGGCTGATGCTGATCGAGTCAGAAGTGAGCTACTTAACCATGATCTGGTGCCAGAAAGTTTGGGCGGAGATATAATGACTATAGAAGTCTCGGCTCTTAAGAAACAAAATCTTGACAAGCTGGAAGAGGCAATTCTTCTGGTGGCTGAAATACAGGAATTAAAGGCTAATCCAGATAGCGTTGCTGCCGGTGTAGTCGTTGAGACACAAATTGATAGTGCTAAAGGTGTTATTACAACAGTGATTGTTCAGCGTGGCACTTTGAAAAAAGGTGATTTAATTATTGCAGGAAATTCTTATGGACGTGTTAAGCGCATTTGTAATGATAAAGGTCGTACGGTTCATGAAGCCGGTCCATCACTTGCTGTTGAGGTATTTGGTTTAAATGACGCACCATCTGCAGGCGATATATTCAATGTAGTTGAGACTGACAAGCAGGCTCGGGATATTATCGATTATAGAGTGCGTAAAGCCAGAGATTCTAAAGTAACTGCCTCTAAAACCAGTTTGGAAGATTTATTCCTGAAAGCTTCTGGCGTAGGTAAAATAAAGGAGTTGCCTCTTATTATTAAAGGTGATGTACATGGCTCGATCGAGGCGATTATTACTAGTCTCAATAAAATTGAGAGTGATGAAGTAAAGTTGCAGATCTTGCATAACGCCGTTGGTGGCATTACGGAATCTGATGTTACTCTTGCCAAAGCTTCAGGCGCAGTGATTTTAGGTTTCAACGTTAGGGCTAATAATGCAGCTGCCAAAGATGCCGAGGAAAACAAGATAGATATTAGATATTACTCAATAATCTATAATCTGCTTGACGATATAAAAGCCATTATGAGCGGTATGTTGTCACCTATTATCCGTGAGGAATATATTGGCTCTGTGGATGTCCGTGAAGTATTTAATGTTTCAAAAGTTGGTAAAATTGCAGGCAGTTACGTGACAAAAGGCATCATCAAACGTGGTGCGGGCGTCAGGTTACTTCGTGATGATATTGTAATCCATGAGGGTAGGCTCAAGACATTAAAGCGCTTTAAAGAGGATGTTAAAGAAGTGCGAGAAGGCTTTGAGTGTGGTATTGCATTTGAAAATTATGATGACATAAAAGTTGGTGATTCGGTAGAGGTGTTTGAAATTGTCGAAGAGCAAAAAAAGCTTTAAGCTTAGTATTCGTGAAAAAGAGCAGTCGCAGAGGCAACTCAAAGTATCACGAGTGATAAATGCCAGTTTAGTTGAATGTTTAAGAAGGGGTAAAAAATTATCTCCTCTTCTTGACAATTGCCCTCTTAGCATTACCAAGGTGACTGTCAGTGCGGATTTACGAGTAGCAAACTGTTTTTTCTTGCCGTTTAATACAAAGTTGAGCGGCGATGAGATTTTAGAGGCGTTAGAGGATTCCAGATATATAATTCGTGATTATGTAACCCGCCAGGTAAATTTAAAATACTCACCGGAACTTAGATTTTATTACGATGCCGGTTTTGATAATTCTGCGCAAATTGAAGCATTGTTAAAAAAATAACAATGTTATTTTTGTGCGATGCGCTAAATTATCGTATTATCTTAAAACCTTTGCAAGCAATTTTATTTAATAAGATTCATACTAAATGTGATAAAAAAATAAAATTAAAAGGAGCTTTTGTAGGAATTTAAGCTTCACTATCACCCGCAAGATCGATATCGGATGATTTTAAGAATTCAGATGTGTATGCCGTTAGGTCATCACCCAGCATTTCTAATTTGCTTCCATCTAAAGATTTGGCAACAGCGTTTATTTCTAAGAAATGATATTTAATAAATTTTTCAACTACATTAGCATTTACACCATTATTTAGCATAAAATCATGTAGAAGGTCAGTGTTATTGAAGGAATCATACTTACGTAATTCAGAATATTCATCATACGTAAAGTTATCTTCTATAGGTACATGTTCTAATATACTAATAAGTTGCGTTACTTCATCTGAAGTTACTATTTACAACCTGTAGCTAGGACATACTCCCCTCCTGTGGGTGATATAATGGTCATCTTGAAACCAGAAGCAGAATTAAGCATGTAGTTTGTGCCATCAGCAACCTCCAATATGCCAGTGCATGGATCTTGATCATGAACAGTTAAATTTAAAGTGCCATCGGCTAGTATCAAATTTTCTAATGAAAAATCTAAAGTAACAGTAGCAGTAGAGCCGTCCCGTATTTCTATAGTGTCCAAATCTACAATTGAGAGGGCCTCAATAATAGAGTCATTTGTCATTGTAATAGTACCAACATTAATCATTCCTATCATTTGGTGTACTCCGTGCCCAATCACTACTTGTTGGTGTACTCCGTGTCCAACTGCTGGATTGTTTGTGTGAATGCTTACTGCAGAGTTAGTACCCTGTGCAAAAATAATACGCATAATATTATTATTAATTAAATTTTTATTGGGCGCGGATAATAGCAGTAAAATTAATAAATATCAACAGCATCTTAGAGTTTTTTGTCATTATACAAAAAAGGGATATATTATTAAGTTTAAAACTATGTCAGACACTAGTAGTCAGTACAATCAGCATCACTATGAAAATCGTGAACACCACAAAGATTGCTGTTTGCTGAGTGTGAATGGATGATAATTTTGAGCTTACCTGTTTTTCCAGACTTTCAATGGCTAAAGGTTCTTTGATGTGTTCTTTATCAGTTTGTTTTAACCACTGTGCATCACAATAGAATAATATCTTACCTATCCATTCTATAAAATTAATTGGCTTGGTGTTTTTGCGCCTTGTGCTATAGAGCATAGCCAGACCAATTGTGACCAGCATGATTGCTACCTGTTTTTGCAAATCTACACTAAATATACTGATTTCCTTAAATGTTTTTATCTGTGAGAGTATAGGTAATATTCTGCCTGCAATCCCTACTATTAACAGAGTGATGGAGACAGATAGAATACTGTATTTTGAGTAAATATTTAGTTTAATATTGATATGCTCTTTAGATGCAAAATATCTTTTCCATGGAAGAGCCAATATAGTCATAAAGCTAAGGAATAAGATCACAAGATAAATGGGGTCACCTGTAAATATATGTGATATAGATGATTTTACATAAAATGATGAAGTTGCAGGTACGTTGATCATCATGGCAATTCCAATAACAAGTCCTGCTATGATCACTCTGCAATCTATTTTTTTAAGCTCCGAACAATTATTAATGCCGGTTTGGTCGATGATACTGGCAATCGATATGCTAAGCAGTAACTTGTAGATTATATGGATGAATAGATAGCTTACAGTTGCCAGTATTACCGGCTTACTGCCACAGCTGACGCCAAGTAACATAAATCCCATGGCCATTATGGACAGGTAGCAAAGCAGGCTCAATAAATTATCTTCAAATATAGCTTTTGCTGATGCATATAGCATCATAATAATGGCAATATATTTGAGCGGTTCGTAGCCGGCAAATAGTTTTATCAAAAGCATCATCGACACTTTAGTGGTAAATGAGATGAGATATAGAAAGCCCGAAGGTGAGGCCTTTGGGTAGTAATTTACCATCCAGCCGCTAAAGGGAAATGCTGCTATATTAATTAACATGCCAGTTAGCATGATAGCGAGTATCACGGTTGAATATTCCGGATTACCGAGCAATTCCGTTATCGGGACTAGTGCCAAGCTATTATTTTTAGTAATTAGATGAGTAATACCGATAATAATCATGTTACTGCTCATAAGGTGAGTCAGAAAATATTTCTTGGCAGAGCGCAGACTTGCCGGCATACCACCGATAAAAATGATAACACATGAAAGCACCATCATCAGTTCAAGGCCGACAAACATTGAGACAAAATCTCCAGCTAGCAGGCAGAAGAATGCAAAAGCTCCATAGGTACTACCGAGAATGAGTTCCGGTTTCTTTTTCTGACCAAGAGCATATAAATTAGCAGAGAATAAAACCAGTATAAAAGCTGTGCCGATAAGTTTATTATAGCTGCTAACTTCATATATTATTGTCAGATTAAATAGCGAAATGGTGCTGCTTACAGGTAAGTTATAAAAGAATATGGCAACAATAATGGGCATTGATAGTGCAATGAAGCTGAATGTCCTCTCCTGTTTGTAATAGATGATCAATGCAATGACTGATGCTAATATTATTATCGTTGGGTGGTATACCATACTTTCCTGTATCTCTTTAGATAAACATCAAAAATTTATTTATTCCTTGCTGAATCAAGAAGAAACCGACTACTCCACTCATACAAAGTACGATGCTTAAGATCATGAATATCGGCAATCGGGTTTCTGCTTTGTGTTTGCCACTAATTATTCTTTTTGAGCTTTTATTACCGGGGGCTTCATCAAAATATGGCTTTAGCTTTAAATGCAGGATAAAGTTATCTGAAGTTGGTCTATAAACAAAGATCAGCATTTTAATTACATACAAAGCTGAGAAGAGAGTGCTAATACCAAGGGTGATCATTACTAACAGATTTTCCTGCTCCGCTGCTGCCATCATAATATAAAATTTACTTATGAAACCGGCAAATGGCGGCATTCCCATCAGTGACAGGCCGGCAATCAGCATAACAAAGCTGGTTTTAGGCATGGTGCTACGTATTCCTATTAACTCTCCTATGTGATATGAGTTTTTTACGCTATATATATTACCGGCTGTATAAAATATACATATCTTGGTAAAAGAGTGTGAAATCATGTGCATTATAGCTGCAGCCATGCCTTTTTGAGAAAGCATAAAGGCACTCATTAGTGCAATGCTCAGCTGATTGATAGTGGAGTAAGCAAGCATCATTTTAACTTGTGTGTATCTGACGGCTTGTAGGGAACTATAGAGAATCGTAATTATTGGCAGTATAACCAGCCAGTTGTAAGTAGCAAATAAAGTTTGCAGGTAGGCCAGGCCAAATACGTAGACCAATATTTTATATATACAAAATAACCCGGTTTTTACCACAACTACAGCATGAAGCAAAGCACTGACTGGATATGATGCAACCATAGCAGCCGGCAACCAGCTATGAAGGGGATATATTGCTGCTTTTGCAATTCCAAATATAAACATTAGCAGTAAAATGACGGCATGTGTATCTGAAAAATGTCCGGCAATAAAGCCTCCCAAGGTAAAGTTACCGTGACCAACGCTTGTATAGATAATGATTATTGCCGGTAAAAATAGTGCCAAGCCACTAAGCATCAGTATTTTTAGATATTTGAATAATCCATTTGCAACCTTTTCCCCACCTTGATGGGCTATTAGGGGAATCGTACATAAGGTGAGGATCTCATAGCCCACAAACATGGTAAAAAGATTAGCCGCCAGTGCTATTATGCTACCAATCATCATGCAGCAATTCATAAAAAACAAAAAGCGGCTGCTGTTTTGCATTTTATTGATTTCCAGGAACTTTATGGTGTAGAGCAGGGCGCAGATCCATAAAGTTGCCAGTAAGCTCAAGAAAATCATTCCAAGGGGTTCGGTATGCAGAGCTATCGAATATTTTCCCATATCTATCAATGTAAAGTTAGCTTCAATGCCGTTAAGGAAGAGCCAGTCAAGTAGCATTACGTTGCCAAGAAATAATATGCCGGTTGCTAGCATAAAGAAACTGCGAATAGAACTGTCTTCTTTTGTGGCAAAAGGAGTCATCAGGTTCATCATGCCGACAAGTAAGGTCGATAGAACTAAAAATTGTGGTGCTACTAATTGTATCATTTATCCCCAGACCCCAAGTGTAACTGACTTGGTATATCCGGCAAAACCGGCCAAATTCTTACCATATAGTAGAGTTAGCATCTGTAATATGATTATAGTGCCAAGTCCGTGTAATTTTGTTGTTATCTGTATTGTACCATTAGTTTTTGGACTAAAAAATATGGCTTTTGTAAGTTTGAAGTGATAGAGCAGGCCAAACATACCGCCAAGTATAACTACTATAAATTCCAGTTTTAAGCCATGAATCATCAGAAGATCAAATAATTTAATTTTTACCAGAAACATACTGGTTAGTGGTAGTCCTGCACTGAATATCAAGGCAAAAGCAACCAGCATTTTAAAGAGACCACTATTTTCAATAGCTGTGAAATTATCAAAACTTAAATCATCCGTTTTATGTTGGATATGAGCAATGATTGTAAATAGTGCAATTTTATTTATCGCATCAAGAATTAGCAACTGGAATAGTAAATCCCTTGCTGACCAAATAGTCATTAGTAGAAATACATAACCGATTTGAGAGGCTGTGGAATAGATTACTACCTTTTTTAAAGTATCAGTCTTAAGCGCAAGAAATGTACAGATTGCAATTGTAGCTGTTGCGGTTGGACGCAGTATCATAGCTAGTGCCTCCTGTATTATTTCACCTTCGATAGTGAAATGCATAAAGCGTAGTATGATATAGACTCCAAGGATGCTGGAAATAGACGCAAGGTAAGTTAGGATAAACGACGGAGCTGAGGAGTATGCACGTATCATCCAAAAATGCATCGGGAAGAATGCCATTTTTAAAATAGCCCCACTTAAGAAAAATACGATGGCAGTAATAACTATTCTGGAATTGTAATGATTTTTAAGAATATTGGCAATATCTGTAATATTCAAACTGCCCGTCAGAGCTAGAAAGAAGCCGATACCAATTAAAATCAGGGTAGCTCCAATGGTTCCCAAAATCAGATAGTCAAAGGCTCCAACCAGTGCTCTTGGGGTTTTGCCCTTGGACATAAGTACGTACGTTGCAAGCGAGGAGATTTCGATAAATACATATATATTGAATAAGTCATTAGTGCTAATTACGCCAAGATATCCAACATGTGCAAATAGTAGCAGGGAATAAAAGATATGTTGCTGTTTATCCTCAATGTACTCTGTAACCGTAGAATTGATTAGCTCTCTACCAAAAAATAGGAAGAATAATAAAACTGCATTTATAAACACTATTATTGGTTGGTTTAGAAGGTCCAGCCTATACTCAATGCCGATAGGTGCTTGCCAGTCGCCAAAAGCATAAGAGATGCCACCTTCTGCAAAAGGCATGGCATAGATAGCCAGAACCAGACCAAGCGTTGCGCTTATTGTAGCTATTAACCATGATGCAAAGCGGTTAAAACTTATGGCAGATAAAAGGGCTGCAAAAAATGGGATAAGAATTTGTAGAGCCGGTATATGTTTAGCTATGCTCATTGATCGTTTATCCCTCTGGCAGACTGATTAATTTCACTTTCTAAAATAGTGCCGTACTCTTTATGTATCTGGTATATCAAGGCCAACCCGACAGACATTGTTGCAAAACCAACTACAATGGCAGTTAGCATCAAAACATGCGGCAGCGGGCTTGAAAATATATGCGGGCATGAGGCGGTATCTGTACAAATGTCAATCGGCACTATTCCGTTTGCGGTTTTTCCAAGTGCTATATAGAAGATCAGCACTGAGCTTTGAAATATGCCAAGACCAATAATTTTGCGTACAAAATTATCGCTAGTGAGCATAATAAACAAACCACTGGTTAAAATAATTACAGCAAAGAAATATATCAGATTTTGCATATTAATCCTCCCTGATTAATGAATATATCAAACACATAATGGATGCTACCGTTAAGCCAACTCCAAGTTCAATTGCAAATATACCAATATGCTGACCCGTAATATCATGACTGGAAATTGAGTTATAATTTAGGTAATTATCATCATAAATCAGTGAGATAACCCCAGTTCCTGCGTAAATTATTACTCCCAAAATCCCACAAATTGTCAGTCCGTTTATTGAAAAATGTTTCTGTAGCATATATTTGCCAAAGACTAAGTCATAGGAAATGAGTCCGGTTGCAAAAATCACTCCGGCCTGAAATCCGCCTCCGGGTGATACTTCACCATTTAGCTGTATATAGATAGCATACAGAATGATGTAAGGGGTTATGAAGGGTATGATCGTTTTGATAATTTTGAATTCTTTAAGCATTGGCTTTCTTCCTCCTTGAAATAATCACAAGTACGGCTAGTCCGGCTATAAGAATCACAGTAGTTTCTCCCAGAGTATCGTAGCCTCTATAGCTTGCAAGAATTGCAGCTACAACAGAAGGTATGGCAATATCGTTCCTGGTATTTTCCAGGTAATATTTTGTCAAGTGTGTTTGCAGGGGAGAATCCTCAGTGCCAAATTGCGGTAGGTCCAGGCTAGCCCAGCTGAGGCAAGCTACAAGCGTAATACATAGTAATGTTGCCAGCACTATTTTTGTTTTTTGCGGGCTGCCTACATCTTCACCAACAATTTTGACCAGATTGAGTAGCACGCAGGTTGAGAGGCAAGCTCCAAGCGCAGTTTCGGTCATCGCTACATCAGGCGCATCCATGAATAGGTAACAAATGCCGATAAACAGGCTGAATACTGACATAAGAATAACAGATTCAATCAAGCTCCTGCTTACCATAAGACGGATACAGGTGATCACCATTACCAGGGCAGATATGCCAAGTAGTATCTCATCTATTACAAAATTCAATTTAAAAGGTAAAGCAAAAAATTCTGTCATTTTATTTAATTCTCCCTTTTTTATCTATCTTGTAAAGCAGAGAAGCGCGTCCTAAAGCATGGGTAGATACGGGATTTAAGAGAAAAACAAGTATTGCTATTGTTAGTAGTTTAAACGAGCTTGTATAGTCGCTTTGCATCATAGCTAAACCGATGAAGCATAACGGTTCTCCACAGCATTCGATAACACTGGCTGCATGTAATTTTGTATAAAAATCAGGAAAGCGGAATAGAGCAATAATTCCAAATGCGATAAAAAACATTCCTGCCAAGACTAATATCCAGCCTAAATAAACCATTTTACTAATTGTCCCTTATGTTTTTTCATTTTTATTTTTATATCAACTTGCCTGAATAGACAAGAGATATAGGCTATTTTGCAATAGTTATATTTGCAATAGTGTACTTAAAACGCGAATTTAGGATAAGCTTTGCTTATCCTCCAATTCGTAAAAACTAATGAAAAACTAACCTGAGATATAGTGTAAAAGTCATTGCGAACCCTTTTAGGGGTGTGGCAATCCATATATAAAACTTCAGGTATTTTACGATGATAAATGGACTGCCGCAGTCGCTTGTACTCCTTCGCAAGTAGACGAAGCGGCTCTTTTAGTTAGTTTAAAATTTTTTTTTACTAAATTATCGTTAGAAAATATAAATTATATATTTTAAAACCAGGCTCAAGAGCCGCCTCTTGGCTGGTTTCTTCAACTCATATTGAGTATTTAGATAATTTCTGTTATCCAAAACTCACGTGTAAAGTACTTAGTGGGGATAGAACAATGGGATATAGCTAGTGATATCTAACTTAAATCAGAGGGAGGGAGTTTTGGAAAAAGGTTGGATCAGCTCGGATTTTATTGTGAAATCAAGTAAAAAGGAAAATACATTAATTTTAGGTTATGCAAGCGTCTTTGGAGTGATCGACACCCATAATGACATAGTTGTTAAAGGTGCTTTTAAAACAGCAGAATGTCATAGAGTCAGATTGCTTTGGCAGCATGATGTGACCAAACCGATTGGTATAGTCAGATTCCTGGAAGAAGATGAGTATGGGCTCAAACTTGAGGCTGAAATCAATAATAACACGATCGCTGGTGTGGAAGCTGCTGAACTTGTTAAACAAAAAGCAGTTGGTGGATTAAGCATTGGGTTTTCGATCAAATCATCAGATTACAATAAGCAGGGGGCCAGGGTGATAGAAGATGTTGAGTTGATGGAAATTAGTATTGTTACTTTTCCAGCAAACAGACAGGCAGAAATTCAGCAGGTAAAAGACCATGGTAAAAATGAATCATTATCCAGGCAGGAACAATTAAATGAATTATCAAAGTTAATTAAACAAATAGAAAACTATTAGGAGGTTTTATGCAGGAAGATAAGATAAATGAAATTGCTACGGATGTGAAAAAATTTTTGGCCAAAGAGTCAAATACAAGTATAAAAATCAATGAGATGGAAGATAAAATTAATAAAATGCAAAATTATTTTTTAAGACCGGATATGGAAGCTGGTTCTGGTTTAGAAGAAAAAACCGCCTTTGACAACTTCATAAGAAAAGGCATAGAAAGCCAGCTGGTTACTAAAGCATTTAGCGGTGGGGCAGATGACGGTGGGGTGCTAATTACATCCACACTTAGTAAACAAATCATTGCAAGTATTAATGCAAAATCACCTATGCGGCAGTTAGCCTCCATAGAATCGATTTCAACAAGAGCTTTAGATTTGGTGGTTGAAGATGGGGAATTTGCTTCCGGGTGGATTGCAGAAGCTGGAGCAAGGAATGTTACCGATACTCCGAACTTGCGCAAGAAAACAATACATGCTCACGAAATATATGCGCAACCTAAAGCCACTCAGAGCATTATGGATGATTCTGAAATTAATATTGAAGCCTGGCTGGTCGAAAGGTTGGCAGATAGTTTTGTTAAGCTGGAGAATCAGGCGTTTATATCAGGTGATGGCAATAACAAGCCGTTTGGCTTATTGACAAATGATCAGGTTGAGAAGATAGATGCCGGTGTTGCTGTAACTCCTGATATTCTATTAACTTTAATAAATAGTCTGGAAGAAGGCTATTTAAGTAATGTTAGTCTCTTAATGAACCGCAAGACATTATCTTCAATTCAGGCATTGAAGGATGAGACCGGTAGATTCATTTGGCAACAATCATTATCAGATCCATTAAAGCAAACAATTTTCGGAGTTCCTGTTGTTGTTAGTTCGCATATGCCAGATATAGCAGCAGATAGTTTGTCTATTGCGATTGGAGATTTTAAATCCGCATATAAAATTGTGGACCGTTCCGGGATCAGTTTGATGAGAGATCCGTATACGGATAAGCCGTTTGTAAAATTCTATGCGGTTAAAAGAGTTGGCGGAGCAGTGATCAATCCTGCTGCTGTGAGGTTTGCAAAATTTTCTGAGTAATACTAATTTCCATTTTTAAAGATTACGGCGTTGCTCGTCGCTTGCCTATGAATGATAGGCGTTGCTTCTTGCGCCTTGTACTATTTAATCAGGGAAATGGTATCAATTATTATAAACAACCATATTTCATCATTGCGGATTCTATATTGGCGTCAGGCAACCCATACAGCAAGTTATTCAAGATGCTTAGAATGGATTGCTGCGTTTCGCTCGCAGGTGACGGTTTGACTGTACTTAATGGTGAATAGAAAAAATTATGATAGTAAATTATGTAGTTATGGATGTAAAGATTGTAGAAATATGGTCTTTGGAAGAAGTAAAAAATTACTTGCGCATCTCATACGAGTACGATGATCAATTAATTGTTAATTTGATGGAAGCGGCAGTTGATTCTGCTGAGAAATTTACGGGACTTAGCCTGTATCGAAGGCAGATAGTCTGTAACATAAAGAATGCACATAGTAGCATTAGACTAAAGTACATTCCGGTGATGGATATTCAGGAAATATATTCATTGAACAAAAATGACAAACACAAAATTACTGACAGTTTTGGTTATATTGAAACGGAGAATCTGCGGTTACATTTTATGGATGGTTATATAGGAGAAGATATTCAAATTGAGTATGTTGCAGGTTATAACAATAATATTCCACGTTCGATACAACATGGAATATTAATGCACATTGCTTCTATGTATGAGCATACTGAAGATGGAGTAAATTTGAGTTCTAAAATTAGAGATTTGTACATTCCATATAGAGCAATAAAAATTTAGCGAGAGAGTTTATGAAGAAGCAAAGTGTAGTTTCAAAATTGGTTCATAAAATCACTTTTCTTGAAAATATTACAAAAAGTGAAATTAAAGAAGCGGTTTGGAAGGAGGTACAAACAAGCTTTGCCGAAATAAAACCTGTTTGTGATAATAGGTTTGCTTCTCTTGAAGGATTGGCATTCGGTAATGTGATTACTGAAGAATATTTTCTGTTTAAAACCAGATTTATCAAGGATATTCATAGTGAAATGAGAATCAGTTTTAAAAAGCGGATTTTTGAAATAAAACGCATAATTAATGAAGGTGAACGCGCTAGAATGCTTAGTATTGTTGGTTTAGAGATTTGAAATGTTTAAATAGATTGCCGCAGTCGCTAACTCTCCTTCGTGGGTGACGGTTACTAATGTTAATGGATTGCCGCAGTCGCTAACGCTCCTTCGCAGGTGATAAGTTACTAATGTTAATGAGATTGTGTACTATACCGTCATTGCGAGGCCTCTTGAGGCCGCGGCAATCCATCTTAGTATTTCAGAGTACCAAAACTGGGATTAAAACCGCCAGGCAAATTTAATAAATGAGAAAAAACCATGTCGATAACATTTATCCATGATTTTCAGAATCAATTATATTCGTTACTATCTACTGATAAAGAGATTATGGATTTCATAAATAAAATTTATTTTGGAGTCGTTCAAGATGGTAAGTGTCCATTTTTGTTGATTAATATTGTCAAAGCAGAAGATCTTTCACGCCATTTGGAGTCTATATATTCAGTCGAGTTTAAGATTTCAGCTTACGCTAAAGATCACAATTATCAACTTTTGGTAAAACTTGCAGATCAAATAGTTAAGATATTGGCTGAGGCTGATAGCTATTTTGCCGGATATGTTATTGCCGGCATTAAAGCAAATAATTTGCAATTTGATAAGGCGAAGGATTTAGTGCTAAATAAGCTGACAATCAACTATAAAGCCTTAATCAAAAAAGAGGTGTATGATGAGCTTTCATAATGTGAATTTGCCAAAATATATAGAAATATTTGCCGTTGGGTCATCAGAATTTTCTACTTCTCTTGCTGTTTCAATGTCGGGCAGGGAGATGCGAAATTCGGATACTCAGACTCCAAGAAGACGCTATGTTTTAAAAGACTGTAGACTTTCGTTAAGTCAATTCGAATCCTTTAATAGTTTTTTTAAGGCACGAGCAGGCATGCGTTTTGCTTTTCGCCTAAGAGACCATTTTGATTATAAAGTCGAGAAGCAAATGATTACTATTGGTGACGGAGCTAATGTCGGGTTTCAGCTACAGAAACTGTATGAAGATTTGGTATCTCCATACATCCGCCCGATAACCAAGCCAGTGTTGGAAACTGTAAAATTATGGAAGGACGATATGGCTATTGAGGCAGAATCGATCAATTCAGATACTGGGCAAGGCAAGCTTTTTCAGGCACTTTTAGAAGGAGAAAAGCTTTATGCCAGCTTTGAATTTGATGTACCGGTACGATTCGTACAAGATAGTTTTCAATATAGCTTTAATGAAGATGGTACCATAGCAGTTGATAATGTTGAATTAATCGAGGTGCATGAATGAGCATAGTAAATGAAAGCCTGGTGTATTTATTTTATATAAAAGCAGAGAATGGTTGGGAATATTATTTGACTTCTGCAAATGAAGAAATCCGTTATAGTAACAATTTGTATCTTCCATATTCTGGACTGACATTATTATCTGGAAAGTTTGATGATTCTGCTGAAAATTATGTAATTTTACATGGTGTTTTTGAGGAGTTGGGAATCAATAAAAATGATGATATAATGGGAGCAAGCATCAAAATTATGTATTTACGGGGAACTAACGTTGGGCATCTTGTCACGTATATCTGCACGCAACATAGTATCAAGGATCTTGATTTTGAGATTCGCTGCGAATCTGAATCCATAAAGTATAATCAGTCCTTATTACAAACGTTTAGCAAAACATGTAGAGCTAATTTTGGTGATAATAGATGCAAAGTTAATATAAATGATTATTCAGTAATTTGTGATTTATTAAGTAGTAATGGAAAAATATTGCTTTGTGATATTCAAGGGTTGGAAGACGACTATTTTAAAGGTGGTGTGCTGGTGGCTAAAGGCCAATACAAGTTTAAAATTTTAACGCATACCGGAAATAATATTGAGATCAAAATGATATCGAAATTTGACTTTTCTGATCAAAAACAGGTTAAATTAATTCCCGCTTGTGACAAAAACTTTAGAACTTGTTGCTATTCTTTCAATAATGCAGTAAATTTCAGGGGTGAACCGGTGATTCCGGAATATAATGTTATAAAAAATTGATGTTTGACAGTCAGATATTTCAACGTTTTTTCTCAGGTTTTTTAAGTGTGTTCAGACTTGGAGCAGTACCCGTGAAGCAAGTGAAGCCTTCTGACGTTGCTGAGTATTTCTGTCAAATTGAAAATGACATAAATAAGTCATATCAAGAATTAAAAAAGAGCTATGAAGGAAAGTAAGAAATTTTTTGATAAGAATCGTTTAAATAAGGGGTATAGCAGTGTTAATGCGAAGCAAAGTGATATTAGCGTTATTAGAAAGAAGTACCAGCATATTCTGCCTCCTATTGAAATGTTGGAAGAGTATGAAGAGCTGAATCCAGGAACTTTTGAAAAGCTTTTCAGTATGGCAGAGAAAGAGCAAAAACATAGACATTCAATGGATTTATTGACTACGGAAAAATATATTAGAGCTACGCATTTAGGACGTATGTTTGCATTAGTTTTTGTAATTTTAGTTGCTATTATAACATTGACGTTAGCTGTAGCTGGAAGCATTATATCATCATCAGTTTTTGCAATTTCTGCCTTTACGTGTATTACAATTATTTCATATTTTTATTCTAAAACACCTGTTTATAAAAAATCTATCCGTACCCGACCTAACGAGCCTAGGCCGCAAAGAAATAATCGCTCTTTTACAAAGAAGCCCAGAAGATAATATTTTCTTGTTTATATCATAAGTTGCTGATCTCTCAGTTAATTATATTTTCTTAATTCCAGTCATCTTATTAAATAATTACTCTACCTTTAGTAGAAAATATATTATATATACCAACTTTTGGTATATAAATTTTTTACAAAATTATAAAAAAATAGTTGATATAAGCTACTGTTATTATAGTTTTTTTAAAGAAATAGTAATTTTAACTAAAAGATTGCTTAGTAATTATACAAAAAGTTAGTATATTAAAGTTCGAAAGTTATATAGATAATAATTTATTTAACCCACCTAGGGTTATATTTTTTTTAGGAAAGTTTCAATGTATCGTTTGGAACTTCTGAGGTTAGAATTATAGGTAATAAGAATATGTATGGAGTGATAAAATTTCAGGCACCTTTCGAACGATTAAAAGAATATGACTACTCTCCCGAGGTACGATTGTACAAAGCAATACTGACACAGACGATTATAGATGCTTCGAACATAACGGAAACCAAAATAGCAAAAAAATTAGAAATAGAAGCAAAGATCTGGATTTTTGGTAATTCACAATATTTTCAGGAAGTTTGTCATAAAGGTGAGATTGAGCCTGGTTTTGTAATTAAAATTGCCAAGGAAGCTATTAAATTGAATCTTGCCAAAGGGAGCGTATTATACGAGGATAAATCTGAAAAGAGGGTGCAGGATAAAAGGAGTGAGCAAAAACATATAGCATGTTAAGGACCATGCAACAGCAAGATTTGAAACAGCGCAGAAATTTTCAACTAATAAATATATTTCTATCCTTGAATTCTATGTGAGTATATACTAGTTATAGGACTTGAGTAACTAAGCTAACACTTATTAGATGGAGAATAAATTATGCAGGTATTAGTGTCCGGTCAACATATATCAATAGGAAAATCCTTGCAGGATTATGTAAAAAGTAGAGCAAATGAAGTAGTATGTAAATATTTTGAGAATGCACCGAGTTCCAATGTGCATTTTTCTAAACAGGGACGTGATTTTGCTTGTGATATTGTGGTTAATGATGGCACGGGGAGACACATGGTTATCAAAAGTAATGCTGCATCGGATGAAATCTATAATGCATTTGATTTTGCTCTTAGCAAGATAGAGAAGCAGATGCGCAAATATAAGTCCAAATTAAAAAACCATAACAAACAAATGAAAGTCTCGGAAATTACTCCTGAAGCAGTTAAGTATATCATTGCACCGTTTGCAACTTCTAACGCAGAGGAGATAGAAGAATTTGATGTAAATAACCCGGTTATCGTTGCAGAAAAGCCAACGCAAGTACTACCACTTTCTGTTGGTGAAGCTGTTATGAGAATGGATCTTGAGAATTTACCGGCTTTAATGTTTGAAAATGCCAAGACTGGCAGAATAAATGTAGTTTACTATCGCAAGGATGGTAATATCTCTTGGGTTGACTCAAAATAAAGAAACTGCCGGTATTATTATCGATTATTTTTAGAAATGTAATAAGATAGATTGCGTAAATGCGAATGAAAATATCGCTTCGTTAATTAAGAAACAGCAACCCTTATCGCTGGCATTGTTCTATTATTTCACAAAAAATTAGTCGAACCAGTATATTTTATTATATCAATCATTAAAAAAGCTACTGCGCCTCTCGTCATTGCTGTAAAGGTTGGATAATTCGTTGCTAGTTTTTTTAACGGTTGGTATATAAGTTGTTTTTAATTTGACGTTGAGAATTAGAGCTATATAATTCGGCTAATTTCATAAATATATAATGAGAAAAATTATGCAACAAGTAATGCAGAAGATAAAAATTACTCTTCTGGCCAGTGCAATTTTGTTATTAGTCAATGTAGCCTTCGCAAATAACGCTAGCGATAGATACATGTATATAGGTAGCGAACTTGGTCTTTCAGAGCCGATAGTAAAAAAGTTTATACATAAAGAGTCTAACACCAAAATGCGTCTAAAGCAGTCGAGAATGTATGGAGGCCGTATTGGTTATGCTTTCTATCCGGGTATGATGATAGAACTGTCAGCTACGCATCAACCAAAATATAGGCTTGCATACCGCCTGCCTTCCCAGGACTTGAGTTCTTTAGTACCGGGTCTTGCCATTCCTAAAACATCAGGAGAGACCAGGGTTTCTGCAAATGTATTTACTTTGAATTTACTTTATGAAATGCAGGAGCAGTTTGCTGGATTCAAGCCGTATGTAATCTTTGGAGCCGGCGTTGCCAGAATTTCAATAAAGCCAACAACTTCGACTACTGATATATTCGCACCGCTAGGTGCAGGTAATAACATGACTTTCTTTAAGATAAAGAAGAATAACATTGATTGCTTTGCATGGCAGGTTGGTGGTGGTTTTTCCAGAGATTTAAGTGATAATTTCAGTGTTGATATTGGAGCAAAACTTCAGGTTGTAAATGATATAAAAATTAAGTATGATACGCTAGACAGTCCGACTACCGGTACTTTTTCTCCGGCAAAGCCGATTAAAAAAACAATTGGTGTAGGAGAATTTACTTTGGGATTTACATTTAAAATTCCTGTTTAATAACTTTATAAAATAATTATTTTGATATGACTGAAAATACGACGCAAAATCCATACGACGAAACACCTTACCAAAGTTATCCGTATGCTCAGAGTAGTCCTGAGAGACTAGCAACACTTGGCACTCTTTTTGGCATGAAAACTCCTAAAATTGAAACAGCTAGAGTGCTTGAGCTTGGTTGCGCAGAAGGTGGTAACATAATTCCTCATGCTGTGCATTATCCAAAAGGACAATATGTAGGAATTGATCTGTCAAAAGTGCAGATTGATGCTGGATTAGAGCATATCAAAGCGATGGGTTTAAAGAATATTGAACTAAAACATTGTTCAATTACCGATGTTGATAAATCTTTCGGGAAGTTTGACTACATAATTTGTCACGGTGTTTTCTCATGGGTTCCAGATTTTGTAAAAGATAAAATCCTTGAAATTGCAAATAAAAATCTTACTGAAAATGGTATAGCTTATATTAGCTATAATACTTTGCCGGGTTGGAATATGGTAAGAACCATCAGAGATATGATGCTGTATCACTCCAAAGGTTTTGAAAACCCAAGTGAAAAAGTTTCTCAATCACGTGCATTGCTTGATTTTGTTAAGGAAAGCCTTGAAGGTTCAGAGGCTCCCTATGCAAAAGTGTTAGCACAGGAAGCAGAATTATTATCCAAGCAGGGAGATCATTATATCAGGCACGAACATCTTGAAGACGAAAATAAGCAGTTTTACTTCAACGAGTTCATGGCAGAAGCGAGTAAACACAATATGCAATATTTGTCTGATTGTTCGCTAACCTCAATGTATTTGGGGAATATGGGAGCGGCCGTTGCTGAGAAATTAAAGAATCTGAATGATATTGTACGTACGGAACAATATATGGATTTTATTACTAATCGTAGATTTAGAAGCACGTTGCTATGTCATAATAATATCAAGCTCAATAGATCGCTTAATAATGATGACGTGAAGAAATTCTCACTATCACTGGATATTACTGCCGAGAAAGAGTTGGATAAAGTTAGTTTAGAATCTGATGAGTCGCTGAAATTTTATTTTAAAGGCAACAAAGAACAGCATATCAGCACAACTTCACCATGGTTGAAGGCAATTCTTTATGTGTTTATTGAAAATAAAGGTTACCCACTAAGCTTTAAGAATATTATAGAAAAAGCCAATAAAAAATTTAAAACTGATCGCAAGGCTCAAATTGAAATGGATTTATTGAAAAATGCAATGAATCTTGTCATCAAAGGGTATATCGAAATCTCTTTGTTCGAAAGAGATAAAGATAAAGTCAAGTTAGATAAGCCAGCATTAAGCGAATTAGCTACATACCAGGCTAAGCTCTCCAATAACACATGGATTACTAATATTGCGCATGCTCCGATCGGGATTAATCTATTTGATAAGTTCGCACTTAAATATATGGATGGCAAAAATACTAAGAAACAAATCCTTGACCATCTGCTTGAAGAGGCTAAAAATGGTCAGATCACTCTGAATAAGGATAGTAAAAAGCTTGAAGATATGGCTCAAATCAAGAAAGAGCTGACAGCGCATCTTGACAATACCATAGAGAAATTCTCAATACAGGGCGTATTCAAGTAACATCCTGCAACATTCTGGTTATTAATGATTCAAAGTCGTTTTAACAATGATTTCGATCAATTACTAAAGGAAACGCCTAAGGAAATAGCTATTGCTGTTTCTGGAGGCGTTGATTCTATAGCACTGCTACATCTCGTTTCCAGTTGGGCTGATAGCTCAGATACCAAACTTTCAATTCTTAGTGTTAATCACAACTTACGATCTGAGGCTCGTGATGAAATTCGCTATGTTGAGAAGATTTCAAGAGAATTAGGACATAAATTTTTTGCTCTATCCTGGGATTGCGGCGGTACTAAAATTGCATTACAGCAGCGTGCAAGGCAGGGACGCTATGATCTGATGAGTGCTAAATGCTGTGAGCTTGGCATTACTACTCTTCTTACTGCCCATCATCTTGACGATATGCTCGAAACCTATCTGATGCGTAAAAGCAAAAAGAGCGGGGTCTTCGGACTTAGTTATTCCAATAGTTTTTTTCATAATAACATCCAAATTCTACGCCCACTGCTCAATATCTCCAAAGCAGAATTAATTAAATACCTACAAAATCAAAATATCAAATGGTTAGAGGATATATCTAATAGTTCTGATTTGTATGAGCGTAATCGAATTCGTAAGCAAATAGCACTGTTTACAGATACTCAAAAGTCGGAGCTGCTTGGTGAAATGCAAGCAGCTAGCAAGCGTGCAGCAAAACTTGGCAAGCAGCTAATTGCTGTAATGGCTGAATCTTTGCAGATTAATAATTATGGATTTGCAAAGCTTGACTTAAAAAAACTGAAAAATGCTTGCCTGGAAATACAAATACAGATTCTGAATTATATTGTGACAATCATTAGTGGTAAAACAACTTTGCCAAGATTTAGAAGCACAAGGAAGTTACTGAGCAAGCTAGAGTTTGGAGAGAGCATTAAGTGTAGTTTACACGGGTGTATCTTAAAAGAAATCGATGGTGAGTTATTGGTATTCAGGGAAAAAGCAGCTATTAGTATGGCAGCTCAGCAGCTTGGTTCTTTTCAATATTGGGATAACAGATTTGATATATTGTTTGATGAATACTCCACTGGCTATTATGTTGATCGTTTGGGTTTTGCAGATTATATAGCAATCAAGGATCAGCTTAACCTGGATGATCTCGCTAAAATTAGTGATAATAACCATAAATTAATTTTATTTACTCTGCCGGTAATTAAAAACCTTGAAAAAGTCGTAGCAATACCCCATATATCTTATTATGATGATTTTGACCATGGAGCAATTGTAAAGATTGTTTTTAGGCCGAGTTTTATTTCACGTTTTACCCATTTCTTGTAGGAAATAATTAGATGAACAATCAAAACAAACAGATTTTTATTTGGGTCTTTATTTTTATTTTAATGATCATGACTTTTTACGCATTACAAGGTGAAGGCGTTGGCGGAAGGTCTGAACAGCTGGCTTTTTCAGATTTTTTGAACAGGGTTGATGACAGACAGATTAACTCTGTGAAAATTCAGGGCAGGCACATTGAAGGTATGCTGGCAGATGGTACGCCATTTAGTACGTATGCGGCAGATTATCCAGGCCTTATAGATAAGCTGAGTATCAATGGAGTGTACATTGATGTAACGCCTCCTGATACAAAAATGAATTCGCTGTTTAGTATTTTTGTGTCATGGTTTCCGATGTTGCTTTTAATCGGCGTTTGGATTTTCTTTATGAAGCAGATGCAGGGTGGTGGTAAAGGTATGGGTTTTGGCAAATCAAAAGCTAAACTGATTTCTGACAAGGGGCCGAAGATTACATTTGCTGATGTTGCCGGTATTGACGAGGCTAAAGAAGAACTGGCTGAAATTGTGGATTTTCTTAGAAATCCGGGTAAATTTCAAAAACTTGGTGGTCAAATACCAAAGGGATGCCTGTTAATTGGTCCTCCGGGAACTGGCAAGACTTTGCTTGCAAGAGCTATTGCCGGTGAAGCGAATGTGCCGTTTTTTAGCATATCCGGTTCGGATTTTGTTGAAATGTTTGTTGGTGTTGGTGCAAGCCGGGTTCGCGATATGTTTGAACAGGGAAAAAGAAATGCGCCATGCATAATCTTTATTGATGAGATTGATGCTGTCGGGCGTCATAGAGGTATTGGTATGGGCGGTGGTAATGATGAGCGTGAGCAGACATTGAACCAAATGCTGGTAGAGATGGATGGATTTGAGGCTAATGAAGGTGTGGTAATCATTGCAGCTACTAACAGGCCTGATGTTTTGGATTCGGCTCTGCTGCGTCCCGGGCGTTTTGATCGGTTGATTACTGTTTCAAACCCTAGTGTTTTAGGGCGAGAGCAAATACTCAGAGTCCACATGAAGAAGATAAAATATTCTGACAAGGTGGAACCTAGAATTATTGCGCGTGGTACTGTTGGATTTTCTGGGGCGAAGTTGCAGAATTTGGTTAATGAGGCTGCATTGCTTGCTGCAAGAAAGGGCAAGAAATTTGTGGAAATGAGTGATATGGAAGAAGCAAAAGATAAAGTCTTGATGGGTGTTGAGAATAAATCCTTGGCGATGTCTGATCAAGAGAAAAAACTAACAGCATATCATGAAGCTGGACATGCGTTGGTTAGTTTATATTGTCCGGCTTCTGACCCGATTCATAAAGCAACTATTGTTCCAAGAGGTGGAGCACTTGGCATGGTGATGCCACTACCAGAAAATGATAGAGTATCAATGACGCTTGAAAAAATGCAGTCAGAGATCGCAATGTATATGGGAGGGCGAGCTGCTGAGGAAATAATTTTTGGGGTAAAAAAGGTCACTTCAGGAGCGTCGGGGGATATCAAAGGTGCAACAAAAATGGCTCAGGCCATGGTCACGGAATGGGGACTTAGTGATGTAGTAGGACCGATCTTCCACGGTAGAAGTAACGAGGATATGTATGCATCTGGTGCCGGTGATAAAACCAGGTCTGAAAAGACGTCAGAATCTATAGATATAGAAATTAGAAGAATCGTTGATGAAGGCTATAACTTTGCAAAAAATATTCTTACAAAGCATTTAGATCAATTGCACATACTGGCGAAATCTTTGATTGAACAAGAAACTCTATCTGGCAAGCAGATTAAAAACCTGTTATTGGGTAATCCTCTTGATAGTGAAGAAGACCCGGAATTTCCATTTACCGGCAAGAAAAAACCGGCATCGAAAGTTACAGCTAAGGCAAGTGACAAAGAGGAGACTGACTCTAAAGTGAAAGCTAAACCTAAGAGCAGGATTCCAAAGAAGAATCCTGCCAAGTGATAGCTTGTTTTGCTGAGTCTGCTTTGAATGTTTTGCAGAAAAAACAGGGTTTGGCATGACTAAATTAGTTACAACATAACCATCTTGCAACATTCCCTTTCTCTCACCGTTACCTTTTGCGCGAGGCGCAAGAGTGGTAGCGATGCGGTAAGTCCGTTTATCATTGCAAAATACTATAAGCCTCATGCATAGATTGCTGATTGTAAAGGTTAGATAATTCGTTGACAGTTTTTTTTGCAAGCTTCTTCGTCATTGCGAGCGTAAGCGCGGCAATCTATTAGCTTCAGATATTTTGCAGATGATGAATGGATTGCCACAGTCGTTATCACTCCTTTGCGGGTGACAAAAAAAAGAGTACAAACATCGTCATTGCGAGTGTAAGCGAAGCAATCCATTTGTCGTTTAGAGTGTAAAAAAAGTTTATTTTAAATCTTTTACGATGTCAAATAGTCCTGCCGTAGAGTTTTGACGACAGAGATATCCAATGGATTACCGCAGCGTTTCAAGAGGCCTCGTAGGTGATAAGATTAAGTATACTTAAAGTTTCTTGTGGACGGGTTTCCTGGAACTGATGCAAAAAAACTTCATCTTGCAACATTTTCATTATATCAGCCATAATGGTTAGTAATGGGAAATCTTCTGTCTTTGTCAAAGCTTTTTGTCGAAATTTTAACGCCTGGTGCTGATTGTCTTCTTTTAAATTCAGAATTTTTCACAAGCCTGATGATTTGCTCTACTAATTTGGGTTCAAATTGTTTAGATAATTCTTCTTTGCCCTGATTTTGCTCTATATGTTTTTCCAGAATTTTGTCAAGAATGGCATATTCCGGTAGTGAATCAGAATCCTTTTGATCAGGCGCTAATTCGGCAGTTGGAGCTTTGGTCAGGATATTTTTAGGTAAGATATTCTTGTAATTGGCAAGTTCATATAATTCTGTTTTATAAATATCTTTAATCGGGTTAAAAGCGCCATTCATATCTCCATATATTGTTGCATAGCCGGTAGCACATTCTGATTTATTGCCTGTAGCCAGAAGCAGAGCGCCTGTATTATTTGCTTCTGCCATCAGAATTGTGCCTCTGATTCTTGCTTGAAGATTTTGGTAAGTTATTGACACCTCATTCAAGGATAATTCATTACTCATCGTTTTAACAAAGCAATCTACTATATCATTTATTGCTATATTCTTTAGAGTGATTTTCAAACGTTCTGCAACTTCTTGTGCATCGTTGATACTTTCTGCGGAGGTGAATTTTGATGGTAACATTAAGGCAGAAACGTTATCAGCACCGAGAGCGTCAACGGCAATAGCTGCCACCATAGCTGAATCTATACCGCCAGATAGACCCAGAATCACTTTGCTAAAGCCATTATCCTGAACATAATTTCGCACTCCCATTACCATTGCCATATATATTTCTTCCTTTTGACCTAAGGGGGTATTGTAGTTTTTTTCCGGGTAAAACTTATTCTCTTTTAGCTCGATCATTTGGCAATCAGTTGCAAAAGCTTTACCGATAATATTTAAATCTCCGTCAAAACAAAATGATCTACCGTCAAAAACAATTCCATCTTGAGCAAGAGCCTGGTTACAGTAGATAATTGGTGTTTTTGTTTCCTGAAATATTTGTTTTGTATAGTTAATGCGTTTTGCCATCTTGCCCTTTTCAAAAGGAGAACCGTTTACTGTTATAAATAGTTGAACTCCCTGCCTTTTAAGGCTACTGCATACAGTTGATGACCAGATATCCTCGCAAATAGGTACGCCGACCTTAAAGCCGTTAATTACAATGATTTGAGGTGTTCCGGGGGTGAAATATCTTTTTTCATCAAAAATTCCATAATTTGGCAGTTCCTGTTTATAGGTTTCGTCAATGATTTTACCATTTGCCGCAGCGATAACGCCATTATATAATACGCCACTTTTAAGTATAGGGGTTGGCAGAAGCAGGCATGTCTTGCCTGTGCTTTTAACAAGATCATGCACATGTTGCTGTATTTCTTCTATAAAGGAAGTATTTAAAAACAGATCTTCTGCTAAATAACCGGAAGTGCTGAGTTCAGGAAAAACACATATATCAGCACCATTGTTTTGAGCATTTTGATATTGCTCTTGTATAGTAGCAAAATTTTCTTTCAAAGCACCTATTTTAGATCCGGTCTGACAGAGTGAAATTTTCATGTCTTTAAAATCAATATATTCTTTTTGAGCATAGTGTAATACAGTGACCATTATGAGTAAACAGAAAGATATATAAGTATAAAATTTCTCTTTAATTGCAAATTTAGTAAGCATCAAGCTAGATACTTTTTCTATTTTGGCAAGAATCTTAGAGGTAATTGTGGTAATAAAATACACTCGTTCAAATGGTAAAGTCGAAAAATTTAGCAAGATTATTGATTTATAAACCTGTGGAATGTATCTCTAAGAGATCTTAAGTTACTTAGTTTCTAGTCCTAATTGTATCATTTTTTAGTTGTTTTGGTATCCGGTTTTGTTTTTAGCTTGTCATAAATAGTTAGAGCTTGAGCAATAAAACCGCTTGGGGATTCAAGGTTTGCCGGTAGAATAACAGTATTTGATTTTTGCGCAAGATTGCCAAAAGCATTAACATACTGTTCAGCCACTCTAAGGGATACGGCATCCGGGCCGCCATCTTTTTTGATGGCTTCTGCTACTATGTCTATACCTTTTGCTGTTGCATCGGCAACAAACAATATGGCTTCTGCTTTACCCTTGGCTCTGTTTACCTGATCGGTATAGGCGGCTTCTGAGGTTAGCACAACCTGAGCTTTTTCTCCTTCTGATACATTGATCTGAGCTTGCCGGTGACCCTCTGACTCTAAAATTCTGGCACGTTTCTGTCTCTCGGCTGCAACCTGAAGCTCCATCGCCTCAAGAATGGTTTTTGGTGGTTGGATATCCTTGATTTCGTAGCGCATGCATTGAATGCCCCAGTTGGTAGCAGCATGATTGATTGAGGTAACAATGGCGTGGTTAAGTGTTTCACGTTCTTCGAATGTTTTGTCTAATTTTAATTTACCGATTTCCGAACGCATGGTTGTTTGAGCTAGCTGGGTGATAGCATAATACGGGTTATCCACGCCATAAGAGGCAGATACCGCATCAATGATTTTTACATATAATACACCGTCAATCAGCAACGTTACATTATCATTTGAAATAGCTGTTTGTGCGTGAACATCAACAGCCTGTTCTTTTAACGTATGTTTATAGGCAACACGCTGGATGATTGGGATAATGATATTTAAACCCGGTTCAAGTATGCGATCAAACTTTCCCAGTTTTTCTAGAACCCATGCCTGTTGTTGTGGAACTATCTTAATCATGGAGATCAGCAAGATGATTGCCAGTACGCTCATTGCAAGTAGTAATACGTCCATAATATCCCCGTGTGAACTTAAGTTAAATATGTTTTGAGTCTATACGAACTGCGTAAGAAATGGAATATGCAGGAATAAAAATATCTAACAAATTAGACTACAGAGTAATTTGTTACACAAATATCACTTGACTTGGAGAAAATTAGCGAATATTTTCCATATTAAACCATAAAATCCCATATTAACCCAAAGAATACCATTTTTGTGTTAATCTGTAATTACAGAAAATGTTACGTCGAAATTTTTGCAATGTTAAATTAGATTATGAATATTTTTCTTTCGAAATATATAAATAAGATCGATAAGAAGGGGCGGGTATCCATACCTGCAGGTTATCGTTTGGCACTGGCCAAGGAAAGATTTAACGGCATTATTGTCTATCCGTCTTTTAAAAATAATTGCATTGAGGTGTGCAGTATGTCTCGCCTGGAAGAGCTTAGCAGGATCATTCAGAATCTGGATCCGTATTCGGACGAACGGGATGCTTTTGAAACAATAGTTCTTGGTGAAGCTGTGCAGCTTCAGTTTGATAATGAAGGCAGGGTAATATTACCGGCTTATTTGATGGAGCAGGCCGGCGTATCTGCACAAGCCTGTTTTGTCGGCAAAGGGTTGGTGTTTGAGATATGGAACCCGGAGAATTTTGAACAGCATCTCAAATCTGCCAGAAAAATTGCTCAAGGCAATAGGCTGGTACTAAAAAACAATGATTCAAGTTAATTTATGACTGCAGGTAATAACATACAGCTATCAGTACCGACACCTCACTGCCCTGTGTTGCTTGATGAGGTACTTGAATATTTAGCACCTAGGGATGGTGGTAAGTATCTGGATTGTACTTTTGGTGCTGGTGGCTATACAAAAGCTATTTTAGGTAGTGCAGACTGCATAGTTACCGGTTTAGATCAGGATCCGACAGTGCTTGTATTTGCTGAAGAAATAAGGAAGCAATCTGGCAAACGATTTGAGTTTGTTCAGACTAATTTTGCAGATGCCAAGGCCAGATTAGATGCCAGGAAATTTGATGGAATCGTACTTGATTTAGGTATTTCCTCAATGCAGGTAGATTCAGCCGTAAGAGGTTTTTCATTTATGCAGGATGGGCCTCTTGACATGCGTATGGGTAATGATGGACTTAGTGCTGCTGAATTTATTGCTAGTGCTACGGAGGAAGAGATAGCAAATGTTATTTATAAATACGGTCAGGAGGTGCAATCCCGTCAAATTGCAAAGAGTATAGCAGATGCAAGGTTACTTGAACCAATTGATACTACTTTGAAATTAGCAGAAATTGTTCGGGATGCCATGCATTTTCGGAAAAGTAAAATAGATCCTGCTACTAAAACATTTCAGGCAATTAGAATTTATATTAATAAAGAACTGGAATCTTTAGAAAAATTTTTAAATGAATTAAAGGATATGCTAGTGCCTGGAGGGCGCATTCTAGTGGTTTCCTTCCATTCACTAGAAGATAGTATAGTCAAATATTTCTTCCGGGAGCATTCTGCCAAGAAAGTTGCAAGGTCAAAATATGCACGACAGCCTGAAAGCATTGAAGATGGTAAGTGGCTTAATGTTCTAACTAAGAAGCCACTTACTCCATCTCGTGCTGAGGTCGTGCGTAACCCGCGGTCAAGATCGTCAAGGTTAAGAGTTGCTATAAAAATAGGAGGTGTCGATGCTTCTAAATAGAACTCCAATATATATGGTACTCTCTTTATGTCTGATTACGGTATATACGTTATTCAACATTAAGGATAATGTTATGAGTATTCGAGCAGAACTCCGAGAGGTTAGTAAGCAGGTGCAATATGAGAGTGATACTATTCATATACTTAAAGCTGAGCTTGCGTATCTTTCTTCTCCAGAGAGGTTAAAGAGACTCAGTAGTGATTATTTGAGGCTAAAGGATACAAAAGTATCTCAGATGATCCGTGACCCCTTGAATGTAAAAGAAGAGAAATATGTTAAGCAATTGGCAGGTTCTCAATTAAAGAGCCGTAATATTAAATGGCGTTATAAAAAGGGACCTAATAAATATCTGACCATGGTTTCCAGTAAAGAATAGACTATAACTTCTTTACAATTAATAGTTTTGGGTCGAGATTGTTATAAAAATAATATATACATGCATATATATTATTACTACAGAAACTTAAGCTGCAAAATGAAAAGGAAAATTTCTGCTACTACGCTGCGCATGTTTCTCTTTACGAAGAGGCGAGCGGTAGCCATTTTTACACGGTTATTATATTGTCTTTTATATTTACGAATAATGGGCTTAAAAATCAGGCACTTACTACTAGTAAAGCTAAAAAAAGTCCCAACAACATATACCGAGTTAAGAATTATTTTAAAAGAAGGAATATCTGGTAAATCTATATTTCTCTGGAATTTAACGGATTCTATTGCTCGCCGGCGAATATATTTCGTTACTATTAGTTTCGCACTAATTTTTCTAACTATTAGCGTTCGTTTAATATTTGTTGCAAGTAGTGAATATGTGAATTATCGTAAAACTAGCAAGTATGCTAAGGGGGGGTATAGGTTAGATATTACGGATAGAAATAATAATCTTCTTGCGGTGAATTTACCTGGTGCTTCTCTTTATGCCAATCCAAGAAAAATTATTGATCCTGAGCTTGCAGTGAAAAAATTGTTTACCGTGATTCCAGATTTAGATGCCAAGAAAATGCTGAGCATGTTCAAGAGTGATAAGAGCTTTGTGTGGGTAAAAAGGGATATTACACCACAAGAGCACCAGACAATATATAATCTGGGAATGCCTGGCTTTAGTTTTGAGAGGGAGCAAAGAAGAATATATACATACGGAAACTTGTTATCGCATGTGATTGGCTATGTTGGGAGAGATTTAGATGGGCTTGCGGGGCTTGAAAAATACTTTGATAAATTTTTAACAGGTCAGCATGAGAAAGAAGACAGAAGTGATTGGGGTAATGCTTTAAACCTTTCGATTGATGTGAGAGTGCAAAATATATTGAGCGAAGAGATAGAAAAAGTGATGAAGAAATTTAGTGCCAAGGGTGCAGCTGGTATAGTAGTTGATCCTAATAATGGAGAGATTTTAGCTATGGTCAGTAAGCCGGATTTTAATCCTCATCGTCCTGGAGACGCAATGCCAAATCAGCTATTTAATATGGCCACGCAAGGTGTGTATGAGATGGGTTCTGGCATGAAGTCTCTTACCATGGCTATTGGTCTTGATACAGCCGTTACATCCATGCGGGATGTATATGATTTGAGTTATATGAAGGTAAGCGGTTTTCAAGTTAAAGATTATCATCATCCTATGAAGGGTTGGCATACTGTACCTCATATTTTTCTGAAATCCAGTAATATTGGTATTAGTCAAATTATGCTAGAAATTGGTAAAAAGTATTTGGCCGATTATTTGAGAAAATTAGGATTACTTGATAGCGTAAAAATCGAGCTTCCAGAGAGAGGTAGGCCGCTATTTCCGCCTTTATCACGTTGGACAGATCTAAGTCTTACTACAATGTCTTATGGTTATGGTATTTCAGTGAGTCCTGTACATTTTATGCAAGCGATGGTGCCGGTAATGAATGGTGGTACTTTATACCCCTTAACTCTGATTAAGCGCGACCGTACAAAACCATTGACGGGCGAAAGAGTGTTTAAAGAGAGTACTTCAACTTCAATGAGACAGTTGATGCGTTTGGTAATAAGTGAGGGTACCGGATCTAAAGCTGAAGTCAAAGGGTATTATGTTGGTGGTAAAACGGGAACTGCTAACATTGCTCATGCCGGTAAATACGACAAAAATAGAAGAATATCTTCATTCTTTGGAGTTATTCCTGCCTCAAACCCGCAATATATGATATATGTGGTATATAATGAGCCTAAGGGTATAAAGGAAACGTATGGGTTTGCTGGTGGTGGGTGGACAGCTGCACCGACAGTAGGAGCCGTGTTTGAAAGGATCGCAGCATTGTATGGAATGGAAAAGCTGGATCAAGATAGTCAGGAAGTGCAAGAGTTAACTAACATTGAATATAAAATACGAGATGAGACTTAAACTACAGGAATTTTTCCTAGGCAGTAATATTGATGGAATTTCATTTGACTCAAGAAAGGTTAAACCCGGTGATGCTTTTTTTGCGATTAGGGGTGAAGATTTTGACGGTAATGACTATATAGACAATGTGCTTGAGTGTGGTGTGTCTGTAGTTTTTACAGATAATCCATCCAAGCAACGCGATAGAGTGATATATATTGAGGATATTAGGATGGGTCTGGCTTTAGCTGCCGGGATGTTGTATCAAAAAATGCCAGAGAATATTGTTGCTGTAACAGGTACTAATGGCAAGAGTTCGGTAGTATCGTATGTTCATCAAATTCTTACTTTTTTAGGAAAAACAAGCGCATCAATGGGTACTTTGGGAGTTGAATCGACACAAAAGTTTTCCAGGGAAGCATTACCTGACAGGCAACCTACTTTAACTACTGTTGATCCGATAAGTTTTCGTAAAATTTTACATACGCTTGCAGAATCCGGTGTGCAAAATGTAGCCTTTGAGGCTTCCAGTCATGGTCTTTATCAACGACGACTGGGAGATATTAAGGTTAAAACGGCAGCTTTTACCAGCTTTTCTCAGGAGCATCTTGAATATCATCAAACTATGGAGAGCTATCTGCACGCTAAGCTAATTCTATTCACTGAAAATCTGTTACATGATGGTGAAGCGGTGATTAACTCAGAGATTATGTTTTTTGACTTTATCAAGAAATTTTTGATAGAAAAACAGATTGCATATAGTAGTGTTGGAAAAAATGGTGATTTACTGATCAAGAAATGTAAGCAGTCTATTGAAGGGCAAGAGATAGCTTGTGAATTTATGAATAAAAAATATGAATTTAATACTGATATTATCGGATCATTTCAGGCAACAAATATTCTGATCGCTGCAAAGTTAGTGTGCAATCTAGGTGTAGATTTTGATACTATTATTAATATCCTGCCAAGCCTTAAAGCGGTGCGTGGTAGATTGCAACGAATTACTGAAAGTGATGATGAATTTCAAGTTTTTGTAGATTATGCCCACACTCCCGATGCACTAAAGCAGTCTCTGTTTGAACTACAAAAAATTAAAAATAAAGCCGGTAAGTTATATGTAATATTTGGGTGCGGAGGTGATAGAGACGCTATGAAGCGACCTATGATGGGTAAGATAGCTTCAGATATTGCAGATTATGTAATTATTACTGATGATAATCCAAGGACTGAGGATCCTCGCAAAATTCGTAGTGAAATAGCTGAAGGGGCTATTGATGCAGAAGAAATTGAGGATAGAAAAAGTGCTATAGTTAATACGATTGCAAGGCTCAAGAGAGATGATATATTATTAATAGCTGGTAAGGGTCATGAGGATTATCAAATAATTGGCCATGAAATCATAAAATTTAGTGATATTGAAGTGGCACGCAAGGCTCTGTAAAATCCTATTGTTGGTGAAGAGTCTAAAGAATTTAACTGAAACAAAAATAGTAATACAAAATAATGATTTGGACAGCTAGGCAAATTGAAGAAGCTTTATTGGTTAAGCTTTCAACTGATACAGTTTATGGTAAAGTGCAGTTTAATTCACAGAATATTGATGAAGGTGACTTGTTTATTGCATTGCCTGGTCAAAGGGATGGACACGAATTTGTTGCAGATGCGCTTAAGCGAGGTGCAAATGGGGCTATTGTATCTAAAGACATAGCTGGAGTGAACCAACAAAAGCTGATCAAGGTCAGTGATACGTTTGAAGCTTTGGGTAGACTTTCCGAATATAAACGACACAAATCAAAAGCAAAATTTATTGCTGTTACCGGTAGCGTGGGAAAAACAAGTACCAAAGAGGCGATTAAAATTATGCTTGCAGCTTATGGCAATGTGCATGCAAGCCATGGTACTTTTAATAATTTTTTGGGAGTGCCACTTACTCTGGCATGTATGCCAGATAACACTGATTATGCGATTATTGAGATGGGAATGAATGCAAAGGGTGAGATAAGCTCGCTTAGCAACCAGGTGATACCGGATATTGCGGTTATTACCAGCATTTCAGAGGGGCATCTGGAATTTTTTGATTCAGTTGAAGAAATTGCTGATGCGAAATGCGAAATCTTTGAAGGGTTGGATATTAATGAGGGTACTGCTATTATTAATCGCGATATAGACGTTTATAAGCAATGCTTACAAAATGTAGATTCTGCAAGGCTACAAAATATACAAACATTCGGTAAGCATGTAGAGTCTGATGTACAATTTATTTCGCATGAAATATTAGATAATCAGAGTACAAGGCTTATATATAATATCCACGAAGAAATTATTGAGATAGCTATAGATCATATAGTGCCGATGCATTTAGCTGCGAATTTTGCTGCAGCGTTTGCCGTGGTGAAGGCTTTGCATTTGGATATAGGTCCTGCTGCTAGTGCAATATGCTCGTTTCAAGCAGTTTTAGGTAGAGGGCAAGTGGTTTCTATTGATAAGGGCGATAAATCCTACCGAATTATATGTGATTATTATAATTCTAACCCACAATCTTTGCAAGCTTCACTAGAATATCTTGCTCAGTTTGTAAGTAACAATAAAATGGCTATTCTTGGCGATATGAGAGAGCTTGGCAAAAAACAAATATTACTTCACAAGAGAATGATTCCGTACATAAAGGATTCAGGCATATCTAAACTCTTTTTAGTAGGTGAGATTATGCAGCAAATAAAAAATGATTTACCAAGTAATATATTAGTGAGATGCTATCTGGATACAGAATCACTAATTGCTGAAATTGATCAGTATGTCAAAGGTGGGGAGTTGATATTGATAAAGGGTTCTAGAGGGCTGGGGCTTGAGAAGCTTGCGAAGCATTTGGGAGTTCGTAATGTTTTATAATTTACTAGCACCGTATGCTCACAAATTGCATGTAGCAAATCTCTTTACATATATCAGCTTCAGAAGCGGTCTTGCTATTTTATTGAGTATGGTTATCTGCTTTTTAGCCGGTCCAAGGTTGATTGTTTATTTGCGTACCATACATAAAGATGGACAGCCAATTCGCGAAGATAGTCCGAGGAGTCATTTTGATAAAGCCGGCACGCCAACTATGGGTGGATTAATGATTCTGGCTTCAACAATCATCTCGACTTTGTTGCTTGCCAATCTTGCAAATCCGTATATTTGGATTTGTCTTTTTGTATTAGTTACCTTTGGAGTTCTAGGGTTTATTGATGATTATACCAAGGTCAGCAAAAATAGTTATCGAGGCATTAATGGCAAGATGAAATTAATTATACAATTTCTTGTCAGTGTTATTGCTTTTATTGCCATCTGGTATTATGCGAAACCGGAATATGCGACGCAATTATCATTTCCATTTTTTAAGAATTTATTTGTAGATTTAGGTTATTTTTATATTCCATTTGCTATGTTTGTGATCATAGGTTCTTCTAATGCTGTAAATTTAACAGATGGTCTCGATGGTCTGGCAATTGGTACTACCGCAATTGCGATAGCATCATTTGGCCTGATTTCTTATTTAGCAGGGCATAGCATCTATGCTAACTATTTACAAATAATTTATGTTCCGCATGTAGGAGAACTTACAGTATTATGCGCAGCTATTATCGGTAGTAGCCTCGGGTTTTTATGGTATAATGCTCAGCCGGCTGAGATATTTATGGGCGATACCGGTAGCTTATCTCTTGGAGGGGTGTTGGGTACAATCAGCGTGATTACCAAGCACGAGTTGACATTAGCAATTATTGGTGGCGTATTTGTGATAGAAACACTCTCTGTTATAATGCAGGTTTATTATTTTAGAAGAACTGGTGGCAAGAGGATATTTTTAATGGCTCCGTTACACCACCATTTTGAGAAGAAAGGATGGTCAGAATCCAAAGTCGTTATTAGATTCTGGATATTGGCCATTATTTTTGCTCTCATAGGTCTATCGTCGCTAAAATTGAGATAAAAGAGGCCAGGAAATCCTTAAGAGGACTCCGAATAATGTTATTTGATCCGAGAGCAGTATGGTGTCATGCCTGTCTTACTAGATTGCAGGCATTTAAAAATAGTAATATAGAATATCGGATATTCTATGCGAGGTTAGTTTGTGAATATACAATATTTTTTCAATGCATTTCCAGCTTTAGATTTAGGGGATATAGTTCTTCGGGAAATTGTTGCAAGTGATGCGCAAGATTATTTTGATTATATGAGCAGAAATGAAATGAAAGGTTGCTTAACTAAAGATAATATACCACAAACTCTTGAAAAAGCTGCTGAAGAAGTGAAATATTGGGGGAGTTTATTTACCAGTAAAAGGAGTATATACTGGGCCATAGCATTGAAAGAAACTAATCAGATGATTGGCACTGCCGGATTTAATCTTATTTCCTTTCCGAATTCCAGATCTGAAATTAGTTACGATTTAAGTCCTGACTATTGGGGCAAAGGGATTATGCTGAAATCCATAAAAGGTATATTGAAATTTTCTGACCATGCTCTTGAGTTGGTTAGAATTCAAGCTACCGTAATTATTGACAATGAAAGATCAATAAAATTGCTCGAAAGATGTGGGTTTCAAAAAGAAGGTCTTTTAAAGCAATATGAAGTTGTAGAGGGTAAGCATAAGGATTACTATATGTATGGAAGGGTAACTATTTAATAGTTAAGAGAATAGATTATGTCTAAACATACTTCTTTATTGGTTAGTGCTATTATACTACTTCAAGCTAACGTTTCTTTCGCCAAGATAATAGAAACTTCTGATTCTTCAGTAATTCGTAAAAAAATGTTTACTCTTACGGAAAATGACTTGCTAACCTTTGATGTAAAAGGCGTTATATACACTCCCAAAGATCAAATTTTATCTCCTGATCATGTTGCTAAATTCAGAGAAGAAATCAGGAAAATAGCCCTGGAACATGGCAATGCAGAGGCGCATAGGCTGGAAGGTATAGTGCTGTTAAATTACGAACCGGTGCTGGTAGATTCTACTATTCCAGCAATAATTGAAGAAGCAAAGGCAAGAAAAGTTAAGGTGCTGGCTCTTACTAGTGGTAAAACCGGATTGATAGGAGATATAAAAACCAGAGAAAATTTGAGGTTGAAAAGATTAAAAAAACTGGGGATTGATTTTAGTTCCAGTTTTAAAATGGAATTTATGCTTTTGGATTCCCAAACCCAAAAGGGGGTCGACTTGCCGTATTCTCTTTACAAGAATGGTGTAATATTTACATCCAGGCACCCTAAAGGTGAAATACTTGAGAAGTTTTTGGAAAAAGTTGATTTTAAACCTGGAAAGATAATGCATGTAGATAATCGCTTTAAAAAAATAAAGCAGGTAGAGAGCTTTTGTCAAAAAGTTGGTATCGAATTCATAGGGATACATTTTACAAAGGTTTACGCAGATGCTGGCAAAAAACTGGATGAAGTTATAGTTAACAAGAAGATGGAGGTTTTGCAGGAGAAAGGTAGATGGATTTCAGACAAAATTGCTCAGTGCATGGTGAGTACGAGTTTTGATATCGGTCAGTGCAGTGAGCCAAATGGCTAAAAAGATTTTTGTAAAGCTAGTCTAATTTAAGTAGAAAATCAGTATTTGTAAGATGGTCGGGGCAGAGAGATTCGAACTCCCGACCCTCTGGTCCCAAACCAGATGCGCTACCAGGCTGCGCCATGCCCCGACTATGGTAGTATGCACTTCTATATACTCCACTCTTTCTCTCGAATCAATAAAAAGTTTGTTTCGTGCAGTAATCTTATGTATAAATTTAGGTAAAGACTAGGTTTGGAATATCCAGGCTCTGTATAATCTAACGTATAAATAAATGCAAAATTTTCACGCAACAATTCTAACTATTTTTCCTGAGATGTTTCCGGGTCCCCTTGGATTTTCATTGGCGGGTAAGGGATTAAAAAAAAATCTTTGGTCTTTAGATGTAATAAATATTAGAGATTTTGGCCGGACAAAACATAAAAATGTTGATGATGAAGCTTATGGTGGCGGTAATGGTTTGATAATGCGTCCGGATGTCCTGGGTTCTGCTTTAGATAAGGCTTTAGATACACATCCGGGTTCTATAATATATTATCCTTCTCCGCGTGGAGTTCCCTTGACTCAAGACTTATCAAAGCAGATTGCGCTTGAGAAAAACGTAATTATTTTATGTGGACGCTTCGAAGGGATTGACGAGAGGGTGATTGATGAGTATAATGTTCAGCAGATTAGCGTCGGCGATTATGTTTTGTCTGGCGGTGAAGTTGCAGCTATGACTATTTTAGATAGTGTAGTAAGGCTTTTGCCTGGAGTGCTTGCAAATCAGGATACCTTAAAAGAAGAGTCATTTGAGGTGGAAATTGACGGTTTGAAGTTAATTGAGCATCCGCTTTACACCAAGCCTTCTGTATGGAAGAGACGTAAGGTTCCAGAAGTTTTGCTTTCCGGTAATCATGCTGAGATTGAAAAATGGAAGAGAAGCGAGTCGCTTACAATCACTAAGTCGCGCCAAGAAATTTTGTTGAAATAACCGTTTAGGAGCTGAAAATGACAAATATGATTGAACAATTTGAGCAAGATCAAATTGGAAAACTTACAGAAAATAAAGAAGTACCGGAATTTAGAGCTGGAGATACTGTTAGAGTCAGTGTTAGAGTTATTGATGGAATGACCGAAAGACTGCAGGCTTATGAAGGTGTAGTTATAGCCAAAAGAAGTCGAGGTGTTACTTCTTCATTTGTTGTACGCAAGGTTAGCCACGGTGAAGGTGTTGAGAGAAGATTTATGACTTACTCACCGATCGTTGCTAAAATTGACGTTATAAAAAGAGGTGTTGTGCGTCGTGCCAAACTATTCTACTTAAGAGAATTAAGCGGCAAAGCTGCAAGAATCAAGGAAAGAAAAACCTATAGCTCCGATGCTTCTAGTAAGCAGAAGGCATAAGGTTTTATTCTTTACATTTCAATGAATGCGTTTCCATATTATAATTGGCAAACGCATTTTTTTTATACGTTTTTTCTTTACATAAGCAATAATTTGCTACTACGATATCTTTATATCACTACAAAAGTTTAAAAAAGCCATAAAACTGTAATTGTTGGTTGATATATAGTTTTTTACTGTGTTAAGATTTAAGGAAATAGAGGTAAGAGTTATGCCAAAAAAGTCAGCTATACAAAGTGAACAGGAATTTGTCGGTATATTTCTTGAAGAGTCCGTAGGTATGTATGCCAAACAAAAAAACAATGAACATATGGGTAGTGCTAGCAACGAAGAATTCAAAGAGTGGTTAAAAGAAGATTTAGGTAATTTACTTGATGGGTTAAAAGATGCTGCTGCTGATCTTGATAAAACAAAGGTCGGTGTATTGGTTGATACATTAAAGAATAATCTTGATACCTATATAGATAAGATGGATGCTGAATTAACGCATGCTAGAGATCAGGTTTTACTCAAGGAAAATACAAGAAACCCAAAGTCCCTTCAGCTAGATGAAGCAATGGTGAAGGCTGCGCACAGTAGTGATTTGATCAAAGCCTCCCAGAAGCTTAAAGGACAGGATGTTGCGATGCAGGATACAGGGTGGAAAACAGCCGCTAATCTCTTTAAAAAAATGGAAATAACTCCTTTAGCAAACTTCTTCGAAAAGAAAAATGAACAAGCCAAGCTGGTAGCTTTGGCAAAATCAGTAAGTAAAGATATGACTGGCTTGAAGAAACATGTTGCAAGTGATCTAAAAGCTACTAGTACACCGCTTCCTAAATCCGAAAAACCTAAACAACAGTCGCGTTGAGTCTAGGATAAGTGCGTCTATTTAGTGGAAAGTACATTTATCCATAATGATGTTACGTGTTTTTTCGCCGTCTCTTTACATTCAAAATTTCTTTATTTAGTGCCACAATGACCCGGGCTATAAAAATCTTTGACTTATTGATATTATAGGTTTGATTTGACCTATGTAATTCAATTAGACTGATAATGGAGTGTTTGTTTTTAATTAAACTAAGAGGCGTGTTATGTCAGGACAGCTAACTTCTGACCCATTATTTGTAGGTTTGACCAGACCATCGATGATTTTCGGTGTGAGTATTCAATATGCCATGTTGAATCTTATGGTGGCAGTAACCATTTTTATTCAAAAATCGAGTGTTTATATAATTTTTATAGCTGCGGTTGTGCATCTGATCGGGTATCTCTTATGTTTTAAAGAGCCGAGATTTATGGAGCTCTATCTTAACTATGCCGGTAAGTGCAACCAGTGTCCCAACAAGTCATATTACGGCGCAAACTCCTATAGCGTCTAGGGTATATAGGTTATATGTTCAAGTTATTTAAAACAGCTTCGGCTAAAGAGCCGTATTCAAAAAAAGAAAAACCGGTTGCGCATTTTATTCCGTATAAGGGTCATTGGGATAAAAATACAATTCTTACAAAAAATAATGGGTTATTGCAGGTAATCAAAGTTAGCGGATTCTCATTTGAAACAGCCGATGATGACGATTTAGACATACGAAAGAGTATTAGGAATTCGCTTTTTAAGAATATGGCGTCTGGAAATGTAACATTGTATTTCCACACTGTGAGGCGTCGCAAACCGGTTATGGAAGAAAGCAGTGAATATAGTGTTGATCCTACCGTAAGTGTTGCCAAGGGCTTTATAAGTTATCTGGAAGCTGAGTGGCGGTCTAAGAACTCGAATTCTGATTCGTATTTCAACGAGTTATATGTCAGCATACTTTATGAACCAGATAAAGAAGGAGCGGCAGTTATTGAGTATCTCTTCACTAAAATGCGCCAGAAATCCAATAAATCAGTATGGGAAAATGACATGCGTGAGATGCACGAAAGTATGGAGGAAATGACTACTCGTGTACTCAATACGCTTAGGGACTATGATACAAAACTACTGGGAGTTAAAAAAACCAGGGATGGTGTTTTTTGTGAGCTTAGTGAATTTCTCGGGACTCTGGTCAATTGCGGTGATGCAAGTCCTATGATGGTGCCTAGTAATCATTTGGATGAATATTTACCGACGAATCGACTGTTTTTTGGCTCTCGCTCGATTGAAGCAAGAGGACCTAGAGGCAAGAGATATGCGGGTGTTGTAAGTGTTAGGGAATACGGGCCAACAACTTCTGCGGGTGTGTTTGACGGCTTCCTGCAGATGCCATTTGAATTCATAATGACCCAAAGTTTTAGTTTCTCTAACAGGACGATTGCGATTAATAAGATGCAATTGCAGCAAAATAGAATGATTCAGGCAGAAGATAAAGCTGTTTCTCAAATTGCTGAAATCTCTCAGGCGCTTGATATGGCTATGAGTGGTGAGATTGGTTTTGGCGAGCATCATATTTCATTGCTGTGTATCGATAAAGACCTAAAAGCTTTGGAAAATACTTTGTCTATGGCAGCAGTAGAGCTTTCGAACTGTGGTATGCAACCGGTTCGTGAGCGAGTCAATATGGAACCTAGCTATTGGGGGCAACTGCCTGGCAATATGAGCTATATAATTAGAAAGTCAACAATCAATACCTTAAACTTAGCAGGTTTTGCTTCGATGCATAACTATCCTCCCGGCCAGATTACAGGAAATCACTGGGGAGAATATGTCACGGTGCTAGATACCACTTCAGGTACGCCATTTTACTTTAATTTCCATGTCAGGGATGTTGGGCACACTTTGATTATAGGTCCAACGGGTGCCGGTAAAACTGTGCTTATGAACTTCCTATGCGCTCAGGCTCAAAAATTTAAGCCGAGAATGTTTTTTTTCGATAAAGATAGAGGTGCAGAGATATTCATAAGAGCCATGGATGGTGTTTATACGACAATTGATCCAGGAAAAAATTGTGGATTTAATCCTTTGCAGTTGGATGATAATGGAGAGAATAGGGGATTTATTCTTGAGTGGCTAAGAACTTTGGTTACTTCTAACAATGAGAGTTTGGATGCCGAGGATATCAGAGTTCTTACTCAGGCTATTGATGGTAATTTCAGGCTGGATAAAAGGGATCGTAAGCTCAGTAATGTAGCTCCTTTTTTGGGAATGTCAGGCCCTGGCACTTTAGCAAGTAGAATAGAAATGTGGCATGGTAAGGGATCACATGCCCGTATATTTGATAATGATGAAGATGCAATTGATTTGGGCGCATCTCGAGTATTTGGTTTTGAAATGGCGGAATTATTGAAAGATCCGGTGGCTCTTTCGCCAGTGCTGTTATACATATTCCATAGGATTAACATATCACTGGATGGCTCCAGAACAATGATAGTACTCGATGAAGCCTGGGCTCTAATTGATAATCCGGTTTTTGCACCAAAAATTAAAGACTGGCTTAAAGTCTTAAGGAAACTGAATACTTTTGTGATCTTCGCAACGCAAAGTGTAGAAGATGCTACTAAGAGTCAGATAAGTGATACTTTAATTCAGCAAACTTCCACACAGATCTTTCTGCCAAATCTAAAAGCAACTGATGTATATAAAACTGCTTTTATGCTCTCTCAACGAGAATATATGTTGATTAAAACAACTGATCCAGCATCAAGATATTTCTTGATTAAACAGGGAGTCAGTACAGTTATTGCAAAAGTGAATTTAAGTGGTATGGATAATATAATCAACGTGCTATCTGGAAGAGCCGATACTGTTGTTCTGCTAGATAAAATTATTGAAAAGCACGGCAGTGATCCAAAAAAATGGCTACCATTTTTCTATAAAGAAGTCAGACAATTGAATTGATGTGTGATACAGGTAATATTAGACGAATAAATCTTATTGGGCATCTGATGCTGCCACCTGTATTTTTGCGTATTATTTTTGTTAAAATTTTAAGTTTTTTCTTAAAAATTCGTGCTAAATTGCTTAGTTTTGCCTTTATTCTAATTTTATCTATGATCGGAATAACGCATAATGCGCGAGGTGCTGATACGCTTGATACAATTTTGAATACTTTGGAGAGTCTTACTTGCGAGACTGAAGGTGTGGGTAATTTGCTGCGTACTGAATTTTCGCATACCTGTATTCCAGCACCATTTTTTACTTTTCTTATTGCCAATATCGTATCACCTGGTCTATATGCAAATACATTTTTGCGAGTAAACATTCATGATGACGAACTATTTCCTGGAGCCTGCGAGAGAGGAAACAGAATTGATTTTAGTGATCAGAAATTAAGTTTTTCGATGTGTAATAACATTGATCTGGCAGCAGCAAGAGTTGGAGCTATTGGAAAAACTGCCGTAGTAATTGCCAAATCCATGTTTACCGGTAAAGATCCATGGGATGACATTGTAGATGCATGGGATTTGTCTAAATCAGATTATCACAAAATATTCCTTGATAAGAGAGAAGGAGATGAAGGAACAATGGTAGATATTGGAATAATACCGGTGTTTCCCTGGAAGGTAATTAAGGAAAAAGATAAAATGTGTGTCGCCACTCAACGTTTTGGGGGGTGGGTTCCTATTGGGTGTAAATATATAAAAGAGCCTTATCCTGTATCGATTTATGCTGATTTTTTAGATGTTTCTCCAGAGGGAATAGGTGAACTGGAGAAACTTACTTCTCTGACGACATGCGGGAATATGGGCGGGTGTTATAAAAGAGCATACGAAAATTCAAGAACCGGAATAGTTATGTCGGGGCCGTTAATTGAGTGCGTCAAGGAGATGATAGCGAAATTAATGATTAGCAGCGCAGTATGTAGTTTTGATGATGTTAAACAGGTATTAGGCAGTAATTCACGACAATCCAGTGCATTATTTCAATTTCAAAAGAATATGCATAGAACAGTGAGCGCATTGCTCACCATATATGTAATTTTATTTGGATTTAAGATCGTACTTTCTGGTAATGTGCCACCAAAATCAGAGCTGGTAAATTTCACAATTAAATTCTTGTTTGTTATTTATTTTTCCGTTGGAATTAATATTAATGTTGGAAGTGGAAATGACCTGGATCGAATGGACGGTATGATTCAATGGGCTTTCCCATTTTTGCTGGATGGTATGACTCAGTTGGCAAGCTGGATGATTAATGCAAGCCCATCTGAGCTATGTAAATTTGATGATGTCTACTATCCGGATTCCTTAAGACATTTACAATTATGGGATGCTCTTGACTGTAAAATAAGTCATTATCTTGGATTAGATGCAATGCAAACCATGATTGTTGAAAATGCATCGAGAAATCATGATTGGAAAAGACTGGATATATTAAGTTTTCCGATTCCACCATACGTTTACCTGCTTATTCCTGCTATTATTTTAGGTAATTTCACACTGATTTCTCTTGCGCTCATGTACCCTCTCTTGGTGATTTCAATCGGTGCATTTATCGTAAATGCAACTGTTGTTTGTATGATCTCCATAGTAATTCTTGGTGTATTAGCCCCACTCTTTGTACCGTTATATCTGTTTAATTATACGAAAGGATATTTTGAAGCCTGGGTAAAGCTTTTGATTTCATTTCTGTTGCAGCCAATGGTTGCTGTAGTATTTATGACGACTATGATGGCAGTGTATGATTTTGGTTTTTATGGTACCTGTAAGTATGCAAGCAAAGACTTCTCGTATTCTGGTCCGGAGTTCAAGTTGAAGATTTCAACTGGTCTAGGAAGTGCCAGTGCCGGTCTTGATGATAGAACAGTTAGATATTTCTATGTAGATCAGGATTGGAGCCGATATACAGATGAAGAACAAGAAGGCTGTAGAAATAGTCTTGGTTTTATTCTAAATAACCCATTTCAGTTTTTGTATGATACTGGTGAAGATCTCGGAACTGATGCAGTGATGCCGTGGATTGAAGATGCCAGCGGAGAGGAAGAGAAGAAGAGATTCAATTTTCTTGACGCTATTTCCGCATCACCAGGTATGTTCTTTAATATGGTAGAGGTGATATTTGAGAAGATAAAAACTCTGGTGATAGCCATGCTTACAGCGTGTTTTGTCCTCTATTTAATGTATCACTTTAGTGAGAGCCTGGCTGAATTTGCAGCTGATATGACTGAAGGAGTATCAATGTCTAATATGGCAATAAAACCCCAAACACTCTTTAAAGCAGGTATGGCGGCGATTTCTGCAGCAGGTGGAGCCGCAGAAGGAGGTGGAGAAGCCGGTGCTGGATCTGCAGATAAGGCATCAGCGGGTAGAGGAGGGGCTGAAGATAAATTATCTACCGGTGGTGGCGGTGCTAAAGACAAATTATCTACTGGTGGTGGTGGAGCTTCAGATAAAATGTCAACAGGTGCTGGTGAATCTGGCGGTGGTGAAGGTGACGGGCAGGCAAAGCTTGCTTCTAAGGTAGCAGACAAGGCTGGTCAAATGAAAGAAAAGCTGAATATAAAGGCACCTAGTAGTGGTTTTAGTGCATCTGATAAAGTATCAGCCTCAGTAAAAGGTGAAGATGTTCCGCGGGATAATAGTGGTTCGGTTGAGTCGGGTAAGTCGGAAGAAACCGTTACTGATAATGAAAAAGGTGATTCAAAGGATAAATCAAAAGATAGTGAAAAATAGCTTATGAATAAAGGAAAAGAATGAGAATAATCTTTCGTCAGATATTGTTATTAATTATGCATGTAGCACTTATGTTTAATGCTACAAATGTATATGCCAATACATTTGGTCAAAGTTGTTCTGCGCTGCCTTTAATTGATTCAACAAATTACTTGATTGAGGATACTGCTTACGGGTTTATTCAGAAAAACATCGATATGAAAACTCATGTTAATGATGCGTGCTTATCTAGTGGGGATGAGTTTAAATTTTGTATAAAAAACCAAAATGGAGATGCAAACGTATGTACTGCAGTCACAATGAAAATTGGTGATACATCTAATTTGGGGGATTTGAGTTCGAACCCGGATATTGGAGGTAAGCCATCCCTTACAAATATTCCTCTGACAGTTAAGGTTGTTGAAAGTGAGATATGCCTTACAATGCCTACTTCACGCGGTACTATGCCTCTTGTGTGTCGTAACAAGGCTGTAAGCACACCCGGGACAGCTACAGAAACTGTCGATGAAATTTGTAGAACTATCGGAGATTCTTGTTATGACGGGCGTAAGAAAAGTCAGTCTTTATTAAGCTTTTCCGGATTAACTATCCATTGTTTGCGTGATACTTTAAACAAGGTTTTTTATATTGGAAATGAGTGTCCAACATTTGATGACGATATTACGTTTACTATGTTAAGACCATTTCCAGCATTTCAGAATGCTATGAAAATGGCCATAAGGGGAGCTCTGATTCTATATGTTATGATTTATGGATTCAAAATTGTAATGAATGGTGAATACGCAGAGCTAAATAAAATTGCAATGTTTGTCATCAAATTTATTTTCGTTGTGTATTTTGCTGTGGGGCTTGGAACGAAAACATTGGGAGATGGAAGCCAGGTACAGCATAACGGGATGACGGAATTTGCCTTACCTATTCTTGTTGAAATGACATCTAATTTTACTGAAATGGTCTTTTTAGCTGGGGGATCGCAAGGTTTATGCAATTTTGATGCTTCTAAATATCAATCCGGATATGCCTTTTACAAGGTGTGGGATGCGATTGATTGTCGCATTGGTTACTATTTGGGGATGCAGATGCTCTATAACATAGGCACTATTATTAGATCAATTAGCGGCACTGTTGCTGAAGGTGCAGGTAGTGCTATTGATTGGGGCAGTGGAGGTGGTGATGGAATTGAAGCATTAGAAGCAGAAGGTTCTCTTACATTTTTTACGGTTATGTTTGGATTTTTTATGGCTGGAAATATAATGATAGTCATTTTTGGCCTGATGTTTGTAGTGGTCTTTATGTCTGTTATTTTGTATTTCTTGACTGCATATTTAGTTTGTATGGTAACGCTATATGTAATGGCTTATATTTCTCCAATTTTTATTCCGATGGTTCTGTTTGAACAAACAAAAGGTTATTTTGATTCCTGGCTCCGAATAGTTGTTTCATGTACTTTGCAGCCAGCTGTTATTGGTGGGTTTATAGCGTTATTACTTACTATGTATGATTCAGCCATATACGGTAATTGTGAGTTTCAGCGTTATGATTATTCAGCAGGTGAATTTAATTTTAGCACGTTTGAATTGCGCTTGCCTCCGGTAGAGGTTGAAAAGTGCACGGCAAGTTTTGGATACAAGCTGATGCACTATTATTTGGGCCATGGTTGGGAAAAGCAAATTCTTATATTATTTGAAATAGTAAAAATCAGGGATTATCTAAATACACTTGTGAGTTTACTATACGTTGTTATTTACGTTTTGATATTTTACTTCTTTATACAATTCGTGAATGAATTTGCCTCTGATTTAACGGGTGGTCCAAGTATGGCCTCTGTAACCGCATCACCTACAGCAATAATAGATAAGGCAATAAATGTCGCAAAAGCTGCAGTTTCTGCCACAAAGGCTGCGGTGAAGGCTTATGCAGGAGATGGTGAAGGAGCAGCCTCAGATGCGATGGATGCAGGAGAAGAACTTTCAGAAGATACTACCTCGAATAAAACCTCTCGCAGTGGTGATAAGGTTTCTACGGGAAAAGATAGTAGCACATCATCTGACTCTATTTCCACAGGGAAGGAGGAGTAGATAATGGATGATAAGAAACTTCCTTATATAGCTGCTATGGTCGGGATGGCAATAATCCTGATGATAGTTTTGTTTATCGTTGCCATAATTGGTGCAATGGATCTAACAGATGGATGTTTGTATAGGTATAACTTTGAAGATGACGGATCTATAGCAAGCGCAGATAAGCTAACTAATACAGTGACCTTGAAAGCCAATGCAAACTATACAGCCTTGAGTTCTGAAGAATCCGGTTCTGGTGGAATAGCTCTTGATCCTACCGCTTATGGCAAATGGTTAAATGCAAATTTGCGAATTAGTAGCGGGCAAAAAGTTAAATTTACAATTAAAGGAGATGTTAGTTTATGCAAAGCTTATCTTCCTATTAAGAACTTGCAAAGTCTTTCTGATAAAGATGTTACGGGAAAGGTCATTCCTATACCCAGAACTGAAGATAAGGTATCTTCACCGGTTACTTTATATTTCGATGCTAAAACTGATGAGTGGAGAAATATTACTGAAGTTTTCAAGAATGATCATGTTGTGGTATCGCTTTTGCCGGATAACAAAACTACAACAGCTACTAGTACAGTGTATAATTCTATACAGGGCGGGACTGTGAGTGCTGATTGTCGTGAAGGTAAACGATCATATAATCCAATATGCGGTAGATACTCAATTTGGGGATCGGCTTCTACATATGTGTCTAGCTGCAAGTTTGTAGCAGAATGTTATCTGTGTAATCCTCATAGAGTGTGTAAAGGATGGAATATATTAGGTGTGTGTATCAAAGGTTATAAAACAGTCTGGGATTGGTGTTCGTGTTATAAAAATAACAGTGGCACCGCACCAGAGCCTTATGCTGATAACGGGAAATACACCTCACCATGGTATAGTAATATATCTTCTCTTATGACCAACTTTGCCAGAAATTGTCGTACTGAACAATCGTATGTTGATGGAGCCTATCAAAACAAAAAATATTTTTGGTTCTCAGCAGATAATGCTGCAGGGCTTTTATATAGATTTGATAATAATATACATCCTACTAACGCTAAAAGCCGAGGGTCAAACTACAGTTTCGCCAAGATACAGGATGATCAGTCATTCCATACTGCCGGTGAGGATTATAAAATCATTATGAATACGATTTATGCAGGCAGTGATGTTGGTTATTTACAGTATCGTTTTCATGATAATGACGGATTATTTGCAGATAATACTGGAGGTTATGTTCTAAATATCAAGCAGACCAAGTGTCGGCGCGCCAACGGTAATGGTCTCAATGATGTTATTCAGGGGCGTGGGGTAGTGCAATATATTATTGCAGATTATGGTAAGAATCCAAATAGTGATACTGCTTTAACAGAAGAGAATATTTTGGTTGATGCCAATGGCTCTGGGTCAATTACTGCACCGACTAACAAAGAAGGATATTTATGGTTAAAAATCAAAAATGATCCAAAAGATTATGAAGATAGCTTTGGTCAATATCAGGTGCAATTCTTTACAAGCGTAAAAAAAGGCGGATTTTATGATGATGTGCTGGATCCGTTCTTTGAAGGATTAAAGAGCAAAATTAAAGATGCCGCCGTGACTATCTTTAAAAATATGACTTGTTATAAAGGAATAGGTGGAACCGGTAATTGTACAAATCTCTTTCAGTATATAAAAGCCATGCTCATACTTTATATAATGTTATATGGCATGATGTTTCTGATGGGTATGGTACAAATAAGCCAGACTGACCTTGTCATTAGAGTTATAAAAGTGGCTTTTGTTGCAGGGTTGATTAATGATTCAACATTTGAATTTTTTAATTCCTATGTCTTTGATTTTGCTACCGGATTTTCAGATGATATTATATCGAATATGGCTGGCTATAGTCTGTTTTCAGGAAGTACAACTGTATCTAATCCATTCATGTTCCTGAATGAAGTGATGACTAAAATATTCTTGAGTTCAACTTTTGCAGCTCAAATGATGGCGCTACTTTCAATGGGCTTGAATGGTGTGTTATATTTCATTTTGCTGTTTGTTTGTATTGGGATCATAATAATAGTGGCATTTAGAGCAATTGCAGTATATTTGATGGCCTTTATGGCAATTGCAGTGCTTATCGGTCTTGCTCCATTATTTTTAACATTTATTTTATTTGAACGTACATGGTATTTATTTGATAACTGGGTCAAATTTATGTTCAGATATATGCTAGAGCCGATAATCATGCTAGCTGGTATAATTATTCTGACGCAGTTATTTACTATCTATCTTGATTATGTAGTCGGTTATAGTGTGTGTTGGAAATGTGGTATTCCAATCAAGATTCCATTCCCTCAGATCGAAGGTGTAACACCGGCTTTCCTGGATGTAGAGTTGTTTTGTATAAACTGGTTCGCTCCGTGGGGATTTGATCATAGAAGTAGTCAAATGGGAATGAATATGCAGAATATGGTTGTGCTGCTTATGATCGCTTATTGTATGTGGGGGTATATAGATTTTTCAAATAAAATTGTGGCAAGACTGGCTGGCGGAAGCGG
>CAJQOD010000005.1 GCA_905479865.1 uncultured Rickettsiaceae bacterium
CCATGTACTGTTATTACTTTTTCACATAAGGCAAGACCTATACCTCTCCCGCCTGCCGGTGTTCTTGTTTTGGAACTTACTGTGAACTTATGAAATATACTAATTAGTTCGTCTTGCGGTATGCCGATTCCCTCATCTGTAATACTGAACTGAACCTTATTATCCACTGTTTTTGTCAGACTTATGGTAATTGGCTTACCTTCACCATATTTAACAGCGTTGCTGATTAGATTATCTATTGCCTGCGTTATGTAATATTCATCACAGTGTACAATTAATTTATCTTCAACTTTAAACTTGAATTCTTGTTTGTCATCATCTGCAAATATCTTCTTATATAAAACAGGACGTTCTCTTACCAGCTCACTTAAATCTACTTTTGTTTTGTTAAGCTCATAAGTCAGGGCTGAGAGTTTTGATAAATCAGCTATATTACTGACAAAACTCTTAAGTCTGTCGCTGCTGCTTACTATATCTTTAATGGATTGTTTAACGATTTTCTCATCCAGACTATCATAGCAGGAATATAACACCTCGCTTAAACTTAAGATGCCTGTCATTGGAGTATTGGCTTCATGTGGTATATTACGAATAAATTCATCCTTTAAATCCCTTAGCTTTGATATTTCAATGTTTCTGAGCTTTAACTGATCCTTTAGATAAATTTCTTTGCTCTTGAGCTTTCCCTCTTTATCCTGAAACTGGTTTTCTAAAAACTCTAACCCTTGCACAACATTTTCGAGTTCTCCTCTTGCATGCCCTACTTCTCTTTCCAAGCCTTTTACCTCATACTCCAAATGTTCAGCTTTTTCTTCAGTGGCTTCTAAATATTCTTGCTTGGGTTTGAGGAAGGCAACTAAAATAGTACTCATAAAAAGTAATAGATATGCTATTGTAAATTGTAAATTATTTAAATTTCCAACAAGAACTTCTATTCCTGAATACCATTTAAAGAACTGCACGCTGGATAATAGTCCCGCAATCATCATAAACATTGCGATCGGCCAGCGTGTTAAAATAGCCAAAACAACAAAATTCAGCATAAAAGTCATTAGCTGAAATTTGCTAAAGTTACTTATCAGTACCTGAATAGACCCTACACAAACTAATATGTAAAATACTGCAGCAACCCAGATTACAGATATTATTCTTGTCTTTTTTAAAGGTTCAATCCATATAGGATAGCTTATTAGTGCAGTTGCAACAAAGAAAACAGATGGGTAGATAAAATTGATTAATTCCTGATAATTTATTTTTGCACTTTGGGGCATGGTATAGATGGAAAAATAAGTTGAAAACATACAGAATATGCCAAAATTCAAGTACACACTATCTTGCTTTGGAGAATTCTTTTCACAAAATTTCATGAAATTGAAGTTCTTGATAGCATATACAAATCGATTAAATCTTTCCTTTCTTTCTTGTCGCAACTTTATTACAGGAGAATAATCTTTGATTCCTACCCAGCCCCCTTGTTGTTTTAAAATATAATGACTGGCAAACAGAAAAATAATATTAGCTACCATACCAGGTATTACGCTATCAACAGTGTGACCTCTCAGGAAAATTTCCCACAAAACAACAGTAATAAATCCGGCACCCATGCCAATTAATACTGATTTACCGCTGCTTCTGAAGCCAAATATGGAAAACATAAATGGTACTGAAACAATCGGCATGTAGAATGATCTTGTAGTGATAAGCAATTGTAATAGATTGGTACTGTTTAGAGCAAGAACAAGCGCAAATCCACCCAAGCCAAATGCTACTATACGAGAAGCAACCAGTTCATTTTTTATTTTAATTCCAGCAGCCTTGCAGAAATCATGCGTAAATAAAATAGAGGTTGAATTAATATATGAGTCGGCTGTAGACATCATCATGGCTAATATTCCTGCCAAGGTAAGTCCTTTAAGTCCGGTATAAGAATAATCCGTAAGAATACGCGTAGCGACTTTACTAGCTTCCATACCAGGATATATAGAAACCGCTATAACTCCTATCCATGATATCATTAGAGCAAGTGAAAAATAAGAAAATGCAGCAATTATAAAAGCTTTCCTAGCCTGAAAAGTGTTTTTAGCCATTGATATTCTTTGAAAAATTGCTGGGTCAAAGGACGGAACGGCGATAAAGAAAAATAGGAACAAATAATAAAGAGATTTTTTTGTACTGAAATCAAATACCTGTTGATAGTTGAAATTATCATTAGAAGAAAATACTTCCATCATTTGGCTAGTGCTATCAAGAGTAGAAAAAATGAAGAATGTCAACGTTGGCATTACTACTCCAAACATGCAAAACTGGATTACATCAGTAAAAGTTACAGATTTAATGCCACCAAACGCAGAATAAGAGGTTACAATTAGTGCCCCTATTATGATTCCGTATAATCCTGATATGCCAAAACAATGTTCAAACAATATTCCAGAAATTTTGAATTGAGTTGCAATCATTCCTGATGTTCCTATGCATCCGGCAATAGCAGTAATTAATCTTGCTTTATTACCATATAGCTTACCCATTGCTTCAGCTATGGATAAATCTCCTAAAAATTCTGCCATACGAGGAACAAAAACTAGGCCTACTATTAATAAGACAACTAAAATACCGAACACTTCAGCAAAAATAAAGTATAAGCCGTCAGAATATGCTTCCTCTATAAATACAAAAAAATCGCCTCCTGCAGCCCACGTAGCTACAATGGTACACACCAAAGCTGTAGTAGTAAAATCTCTGTTACCAACAGCAAATTCCCTTATATTATTAATGTGTCTACCTTTACGTATTCCAACGACAAGAGTTGTTAATAGGAAAACTGCAACAATAGCAACATCAATATCAAAAGACATAAGCTTTTAACTTGTTAGTTAATAGAATGACGTTAAACATTACTAGAATACTCATCTGCTGATTGCAAGAGTTATTTGCGCAAGTGTTGCTCATACGCCTTAACAGAGTGTTACTGAAGGAACAGTTGAATCTGTTAGTTGCACGGCATTAGACTATCCGTCTCTAAAAAAATAAATTTTGGTGTTAAAAAACACTATTGCAAAATTTTAGATACGTGCAGATATGTTTTTATATCTTAAAAAGAAGGCAAAAAACTCTCGTAAAAAACCCTTATTTTGAAGCACTTCCTTTTATAACGCAAGGAAACAACCGCAACTGTAGTAACCCCTCAACTATACATAGAAATGTCCTATAATTTGTTATGGATGGCATTACCGCTTCAGCTTCTTTTCCTCAATATTTGTCTCCATCCCTATAACATTACTTATCTGTGCGTTATCAAGATTTAGGTTCGTAGTAAAAGCCCTGGTAAAGTCTAAATCCTTAAGCTTAGTGTGCCTCAAATTAGTCTGATCAAGCTTTGCTCCAAAGAATTTAGATTTTCTTATTTCAGAACCGCTTAAATCAGTCTTAGTCAAATCAGAGTAGCGAAGATCAGTATCCACAAATAGACAGCTCTGAAGAGTAGCTTCCGTCAATTTTATTCCTCTTAATACCGAACCTTGAAAAGTAATTTGCCTGGCATTGATTTTAGACAAATCAAGATAAGCCATGTTCATGTTCGATAAATTCTTATTGTTCATTAATTCATCAATGTTGGTAATTGGCGAATTATTCACAACTCTCTCTAAACCCTTATTATTAAACATAATGTTTCGGCTAAATGGAGAGTTTACCATCACCATGGCCACACTATCAACACCTCTTAACTGCGAGTTTTTAACCGGTGAATTATTTAGCACAACCTCCTCTAAATTACAATTAATCATTGCAATTTGCTCAAGTTTTGAGATTGTAAAGCTGGTCCTGTGAATCTTGGCATTTCTAAATATGGATTTCGACAAATCAGCTCTGTTAAAACTGGTATCTTCAAAATTATAATTATCAAACTGAGTATCTGAAAAATTCACATTAGTAAGCGATAATTTGCTAGCATTTCCGTTACTAAAAATTGAATCTACGATAGCAGAATTAGAAATCTTAACATCTTTAAGAACTACTTTATTGAAGTTATTATTACGCCCTTTGATATTATTCATATATATCCTGGACATTTTTGTACCGGCAAATTTGACATCTTCAAACACGCTATCCTGAATTCTAACATCCGAAAATTTGGAGTTCATCATAAATGTGTGTTTAAACAAGCAGTCACTATTAAAACTTACACTGTCAAGCGTTGCCCTCTTCATAGTAACATGAGAAAAATTTGAAGATTCAAATTTTGTATCTGCAAATGTTACCTCATCGATAATTCCCTGGCTAAAATCAGTTTTAATAAAACTTGCTCCTTTGGCCTTTGCGCCGCTTAAATCGGATGACTCAAAACTACAATCTTTCATTACCACTTGCGATAAGTTGGCACTCCTAATATCAACACCAAAAAATGCTGAATTTGTAATTTTGGCATTTGTTAAATTTGCTAAAACTAAATTGGCTTTTTGAAAATTGACATTATCAATAACCACATTTTTCATGGTGGACTTAAGCAAATTAATACCATCAAACCTGGAGTCTGAAATATTTGCACCTGTTAGATCCGCCTCTTCCAGATTAGCATTTGATAGATTTACATTATTAAATATAGTGTTATTAAATATAGAAGCTTGAAAATCCACACCCTGAGCATTGAGCTTACTAAAATTAACGCCGGAAAAATCGCTTTCCTGGATGGTGGCTCCTGCAAAAGTGGCTTTATCTAAATTAGCATTAGAAAAGTCAACTCTGGCCATTTCTGACTCGCTTAAATCAACTCCTGACAAATCAACTCCTGACAAATTAGCCCCGGTGATTCTTAAGCCCCTCAAATTTTTGCCATATTCCTTTTTCAGATCTACTGGCTTATTATTACTGGTCTGATTAGTAATATATTTCTTAATTTGGACACTTTGCTCCTCTGTTAGCTTACCGGAAATCTCCTTTTCTCCTTCAGTACACCCAATGAGAAAAAAAATCCTATAAAAATTAGTCTTTTCATGATTTTTGAGTTCCTAAATTAACTTTCAATTTCTAACAGTCTCTCTGTCTCAAATTCTAAGCCATCATAATCCTTATCAGCAATATTTTTATCATTTGCCGCATGAATACTAAGAGTCTTGAGCTTTCTATGCAAGGCCGAACGCTCCATACCGACAAATGTAGAAGTCTTGGAGATATTATTGTTAAAGCGATTCATTTGCGCCGTTAAATATTGTCTTTCGAAAACCTCACGTGCATCACGCAGTGGCATAGACATCATATCTAAATTAGTATCCGGCTTTGAAATATTAACGCTGTTATTTATCACGTCTTGCGGCAACATATCTGATTTAATCTTTTCCATCACACCGGCACTTGGTGGATTCATAATCAGCGTCCATTCAATGACATTACGAAGCTGACGCACATTGCCTGGCCAATTATATGCTTGTAGTGCCGCAATTGTCTCATCAGAAAACTCTCTTTCCTTTAAGCCAGAAAATTTAGAAAGCTGCTTAACAAAATATTTTACTAGTAGCGGAATATCCTCCTTTCGCTCAGCAAGAATTGGTACTAATAGAGGAACTACATTTAGTCTATAATATAAATCTTGTCTGAACCTACCATGAGCGATTTCTCCCTGTAAATCTTTAGTTGTAGAAGTAATCAAACGTACATCAAGTTTAATTGATTTATTTCCATTTTTTGTCAAAATTTGATCCTTTAAAAGCTTCAGCAGCCTATTTTGCACCGGAGTAGGCAAGTCACCTACCTCATCAATGTATAATGTACCATTATTCGCAGCCTCAAGAACGCTAATTCTTTTATCATAGAGACTAGTAGAATCCTGCCTTTCACTATCGCCAAATAATTCCTGTTGAATTTTATTGGCACTCATCGAGGTAGGACTAAAAACGATGAAAAGCCCATTGGCTCTTTTAGATTTTTTGTGTATTAACCTCGAAGCAAGCTCTTTTCCGCTACCTACTGCGCCATGAATCATAACTCTGCCGGAAGTTGGGGCTACTTTTTCTATTTCTCCCTTTAACCTGGTAGTAATCGCAGCAGCTCCTATAAACTCTGTTTTATCAATTACCTTAGATTTTAGATCAATATTTTCTCTGCGAAGTTTTGCTGACTCACAAGCCCTTTTAAGGACTATCATTAACTTGTCATGGGTAAACGGCTTTTCTAAATAATCGTAAGCACCTATTTTGATAGCACTCACAGCAGTTTCAATGGTTCCATGACCACTAATAACTACAACAGGCATAAGTGGATATTGTTTTTTTACGATCTCTAAAATACCTAAACCATCCAAATCACTCCCTTGTAACCAGATATCAAGAATAATTGCATTTGGCGTCTTTTCAGAAATAGACTTAAATGCCTGCTCACTACTTGCCACCGATCGGCTAGTAAACCCCTCATCTTTTAAGATATCCGAGATTATATCCCTTATATCCGCTTCATCATCAATAATAAGAACGTCCAATGCCATAATGCTTAAACTCCGTAAAATCCATCTAAATTAATTTACTTAAGAACAAACTAAAATCAAGACTTTCATCCCTTTAAAAACAGGACAAATTCTTTTTCTAAGGTATCTGCTACAAACATCTGCTATCAAATAACTACAAACGACTCAACAATAAAATATAAAATCATTGTCGAACTCTATATCTTTAACTTCTGTTTTATGATTAAGTACTTAATTTAGAAGTTAGCCTTTCGAAAACAGGAAAGCAACAGTTTTAATAGCATTTATGCAACATAATTGCTATTATTTTTACAAAAAGATTAATGATTAATAAAAAGAAATGCTTATTTTAACTTAGATTCTAATTCTGCTGCATCAAATATTAACTCTATCCTGGCTCCTCCATACTTACCGTTCAGTATCTTCACAGTACCAAAATGTTCTAATGCTATACGATCAACGATAGCAAGCCCTAAACCCGTACCTTCTGATTTAGTTGTAACATAGGCTTCTTTTGCTGAGTTCAACAATTTTTTACTAAAGCCCGACCCATTATCTTCAATAATAATTTTGACCTTATCGTGTTCTACACAAATCTCAACATCAATCTTCTTATCTGAACTTGATTGCTTAAAAGCCTCTTCTGCATTTAATAGCAAGTTTACTATAACTCTGTTCATTTGAGCAATATCGCAAACAAACTTAAATTCTGAAATGTTGGAAATAAAATTATAGCTAATAGTATCATTGATCAGTTTTCTGGACTCCACAAGATCACTGATCATGGATATGATTTCACATTTTGTAAAATTTGGTGCAGGCAATCTGGCAAAGTCTACAAATTCTGATACAATCATTCTAATATCATCAGAGTGTTTCAGGATATTTTTAGTATATTTTACAAATGACTCCTGATCAGAAACTTCCGACTGGAACTTCTTGAGTAACTGTTCTGCAGAAAGCTGAATGGGAGTTAGCGGATTTTTAATCTCATGCGCAACTCTGCGTGCTACATCCGACCAAGCAAGTGCTCGCTGCGCTATTATAAGATCCTGACGCTGACGACCAATCTGACTTACCATACGATTAAACGCTGAAGACAAGACTTTCACTTCATCTTTTTTTAGACCTTCTAAAGGAACTTGCACCGAAAAATCACCATTTTTGACTTTTTCAGCCGCGATAACCAGCTCCCTGATAGGTTTAACAATACGTTCAGCAAAACTCCTACCCCAAATGGTTGCTGCAAGTAATAAGACTAAACTCAGCAAAAGAAATACCATAGAAAATTTAATCTGCATAGCAGACATCTGATCCCTGAGCCTGAAATACTCCTCAACTGCACCATTTGTTTTATCAATATGATCAATGATTTTTGAGTCCACAAGTCTTCCTATCAATAAGTAGGTATCATTGTACTCTCGAAGCTTTATTAATATACGTATTTTAGTTGGATCAGATGTAATTTGGACAACTTCTCCTCGATCTGCTCTCTCAATTAGGCGAGCAGAGATTGTAGTAAACGACAGGGAAAAACTGAGAGTTGTACGTGCTAGAATGGTATTAGTGTCTTTCTGAAATACCATCGCCTCGTCTATTGAGCGCATCTCAGCATGCGCATTTAGAACTTTGGAAAACAACTCAGGACTATGAATCAGATCATAGTACATTGCACTTAAATCATCTGAAACTGAAATGGCTGTTTCTTTAATCTGTAAGATGTGTTCTGCTATATAAGACTCACCAACAGTGACAGATTGATCAAGAATTTTTGAAATCTTTTTATCAAACCAAGCCTCAATGCCAAAATTAAAAAAGTATGTAGAAAACACGGCAACAATAATTGTAGGAAGTGCTGCGCCTATGCTAAAAGCTATAATAATCCGTTTTCGTAGCTTCGAAACTCGCCTTTTGCCACTTTTAATAAAGGCAAATGTAGTAGAAACTCTGTTACTAACCATCAGCACACCTAGCATCAGAATGGCAACAAGACTGGCTAATAAAAAACTGAGGGTATATAAGGGGTCAAGATTTTTAAGAAAAAAATCTTCATATACAAAAAATGCATTGAACCCCAACAGAACAATCACTATTACAGCAAGCGCATAAATCAAATTACTGCCGAAACGACGTTTAGTAAAATTCTTCCACATCTCATTAAACATAAGTTAGCCTAAAAATTACCTAACTGATTTTGAGTGCTTTGATCTTTTTACGTAGAGTGTTCCTGTTAATCCCAAGAATTTTTGATGCTTTGATTTGCACTCCGTCCACATGATCTAGCGTCTTCTTAATCAATGCTTTTTCTACTTCTACTATAACTCTATCATACAAGCCAGACTCTGGGCAATCTCCCGCATGCATTTCAAAAAACTTATCTAATCGAGCTTCAACAGCAGCAGAAAGTGTTTTGTAGTCCCTGTCAATCATACTTGCCCATACCTTAAATTAACGATCCATAAAATTCATTTATTGTATCTTTCACATCTGTAATATCATTAAGCTGATTAATGCCGGCTCTAAACTCTCCGGAATTTGGTAATCCGCTACTGTACCACCCGAGATGCTTCCTAGCCATTTTTACGCCCACATCATCTCCATAATGTTCTATCATGGCATCGTAATGTTCAAGCACAACCTTTAATTGGACTTCTAAACTAGGATCAGGTAATTTTTCTCCTTTTATCAGGAAATGTGCGACTTGCGAGATTAGCCAAGGTTTTCCGTAACAACCTCTACCGATCATAATTCCGTCTGCTCCAGATTGCTCTAAAGCTAAAATTGCGCTATCAATGCATACGATGTCACCATTAGCGATCACCGGTATTTTTACAGCTTCTTTTACCTTGGAAATGGCTTTCCAATCGGCACTGCCCTTATAGAACTGACACCTGGTTCTGCCGTGGATAGTGATCATTTTAATCCCAACATCTTCAGCAATTTTAGCTAATATTTGTGCATTTTTAGAATTATCGTCCCACCCAAGTCGCATCTTGAGTGTTACTGGAATATTGATCGCCTTTACTGTGGCCTGCAAAATTTTTGCCGCCAGCTTCTCATCCCGCATCAACGCAGAGCCGGCAAAACCGCCAACTACTTTCTTTGCCGGGCAACCAAAATTGAGATCAATGATTTTAGCCCCCATATCCTCATTCATTCTTGCAGATTCAGCAATTACCTCCGGTTCACAACCTGCCAACTGAACACATGCCCTGGTGGCATCATTATCTTCATTATCAATTGCGCATTTTTTTAATGATTGATGGCTACGTGCGATCATTGCTCTACTTGCAACCATCTCAGATACTACCAACCCTGCACCAAACTTCTTCACCAGCCTGCGGTAAGGCAAGTCCGTTACCCCTGACATTGGAGCCAATATCACCGGATTTGATAGCTCTATATCGTCAATTTGAACCCGCATTCTATCTTTATTTTTCTTAAATATTACCCTTTGGAATGCGGATTATACCATAACCTCTTTGAAAAATCACTATCTTATAATTGAGGTTAAAATGCTTAAATAACCTATCTACTAAACTCTTTAACGACTTTCTTAACATCATTGTGAATTAAGCAAAATAATACCCTAATAGAACTGCATAAACGCTACCATCATCTTTAATATAAAGATGGGAATCACCATAAGTTTCTGGTATAATAGACCCTATAAGTATAAAAATAATACCAATCTTCCAAAATTTTATAAAGCGAGTGCTTGAAATATAAAGATGCCATGACTATATAAAACTTTAGTAATAGTCTCAGGAAATTAAGTAATGATTGAACAAAATTTTTCTAATTTAACCGATAAGATTCTCATAGCAAGCCCGTTTGCTATGGAGGGGAATGTATTCCATAAATCACTGATTTACGTTGTTAAGCACACTAATGAAGGCTCAATCGGCTTAATCTTCAATCGCCCGGTCAATAATGCGCCGACAAATAATCTTTTCGAGAAGCTTGATGGCAATATAGGTGCTGGTGATCTGAAACTTGATATCCATCTTGGCGGACCAGTAGAAGTTAAACGAGGCTTCTTCTTACACACAGGTGAATATAATAAAAATCTACTATTTGACTCATCGGATAAAAATTTGGCAGTTAGTTCCAACGCACAAATTTTACAGGATATCGCCAACGGTACTGGCCCACAAAATAGTTTATTCATTATAGGTTATACAGGCTGGAGTTCAGGACAATTAGAGTTCGAACTGGAAAATAATTTGTGGATCATCTCAGAACCTGAACATGACCTTATCTTCTTGAAAGATTCCGAGCAGAAATGGACTAAAGCCCTTGGTATGCTCGGCATCTCAAAACATGACTTTGTTGTTCCTGGCATATCAACCTGCTAGTACTACGCCAAACTGCTGCCTAAAAACGCCTCATCACTCTCAAAAATTCATGTTTGACTCCGATTGGAAGTTCAGATAAAAGATTGCAATATACTTAAATAAATTAGCACAAACTTATTTTTCTTCCTGGACTCCAACCAAAGCTTTGGAAAAATCCGTCGAGGAAAATGGTTTTAAATCATCAATTGCCTCACCAATACCTATAAAATATACCGGGAGTTCAAATCTCTGAACAATACCGACCACAGCTCCAGCTTTTGCCGTGCCATCGAGTTTTGTGATAACTAAACCTGAAACATTTGCAAAATCCTTAAATTGCTCTACTTGCGTAGCGGCGTTTTGTCCGGTAGTGCCATCAATTACCAGCAAACAATGGTGTGGCGCAGACTCATCAATCTTTTTTATTACTCTGATAATTTTTGCAAGTTCTTCCATCAGATTTTTGTGATTATGCAACCTGCCGGCAGTATCAATGAATAGCACGTCAATACCATTATTTATAGATTCCGACACAGCATTATGAGCCACACTTGCAGGATCGGCTTCCGGTACTCCCTTAAACAATAACGCACCGGCTCTGCCGGCCCATTTTTCAATCTGATCAACAGCTGCTGCCCTAAAAGTATCACAAGCAGCTATTGCCACTTTTTTACCATCAGCTACGTATGAAGCTGCCATTTTGCCTATGGTTGTAGTCTTGCCATTGCCATTAACTCCACATACCAGGATTATATTAAGACCGTTTGACTTGATCTGAAATTGATGATCCTGTTGCTCGAGAATATGCTCTATAAGCTTGCCAAGGTCCTGCTTAATTTCCTCTGACGTTACTTCCTTATCAAATTTGTGTTTTCTAAGTGAGGCAATAATATCACCAGATACTTTAGTGCCAACATCAGCAAATAACAGCAGATCCTCAAGCTCTTCCAACGTCTCATTATCAAGCTTTTTCTTGATAAATAAATGCTCTATACCACTGCCAATCTTACCTGACGTTTTGCTAAGGGCAGTTTTTAATCTATTAAGCAATACAGACATTACTTAATCCTTCAGCTTATCAAGAATTTGATTTTCCATCTTCATCCATTTAGTCAATATATGTAACAAACACAACAAAAGACCATTTAACTAATTGGGCTTTGAATAATCTTCATATTGTTCTTTTTAGTCAGGTGCGTTATTAGTTCCTGAAACATCCCTTCCTTAATCACATTGGAAAAATGTTCGCCAGAATTATCTCTTATTGTCTTAGCTTTAGCACTATTACTCTTAACAGTTTTGAGATAGGCAAAGTACGCTTTTTTATTATCACCAATAAGTAATGTAGACTCGCTCTTACCAATAGTAAAAATAGCTTTAAGCAGCTCTGGTGGCAACTGATCCTGAAGCGGCAATTCGGCTCTGGTGAAAGACTGATTCACAAGTAAATTTACTCCTTTGGTTTTTAAAGAATTTTTATCCGTTTTTTTAGGATCATAGCTTTTTTTAACTCCCTCAAGCTGCCGCACATTTGCAATTGCAAGCATCCTCTGTTCAAGCAAAGTTTTGATTTCTTTTTCAACTTCAGTAAATGACCGCTGCCGTGATTGAGTTGTTGATTTTAGCTCGATAAGTAAAATTTTATTCTGATCTGCTATCTCAATTGGATATGATACCTCACCGGTAATCATCTCAAAAACATTATCAGCCAACTCTACATACTCGTTATTTGAACTGGAATTCATTCCAGCCAACGAAATATCTTTTACAGAATGTACTTTAAGTTCATATTTCTTTGCAATTTCTTGCAATGTCAAACCACTAGATACATCTTCTTCAAAGTTTTTGGCCAGCTCATTTGCTAACTCTTCCAGTTTTTCCCCGGTAAAAGCCTCGCGTACCTGCTTTTTAGAACCAGAATAGTTCTTTGTACTAAACTCTTCTTTATTTTCTTCAAAGTATTGCTTCAACTCAGCCTCGGATATTTTAAGCTTCCTGGACAGAAAGTTTTTATCAGATTTGATATAGTCAAAACTTCTGAGTTCAGGAATGATAAATAATTCCTGATTATTTTGATAAAAATCCTCAAACTGTTCAGCACTGAGAATTTCCGGTTTATAATTATTCGGCTTATGAGTTAAATCTACAGATAACAAATCAATTACTCGAGTTTCTGCCATATAACCCACCATGTTCTCAAGCATCATTTTTGGTGGTTTGAAAGAGTCCATAAAAACATCAAGCAACGCTGTCGTCATCAAATGCTTCCTGATAGATTCTAAATATTCATCTTCCTTACCTTGTGAATTACGAAAGGCACTTTTAAATACACTTAAGTCAAATTCACCATTCTGGTTTTTAAAAAAAGGAGATTTTTTGATGAACTTAATTACCAACTCTTCACTAATATCAAAATCATAATATCTAGCTAAATACTTTATCATAGACTCATTAATTAGCCTCCTGAGTACTGAATTATCCAACCCCAACTCTACGATGTTTTCTTCGGTCAAGTTAATACCATTTTGACGCTGCAGAGCATCTATTTCTCGAGCTTTGGCTATTTGAAATTCTTCCATAGATATCGATTCCGCACTACCAAAGGATACTAAATTCCCTGCACTATTTCCTCTTATGAAAGAAGCACCACCAATTCCAACAAAACTAAAAGCAATGAAACCAAGAATAATTTTAACAAATAAATTATCCGTGCCTTTTCTAATTTTCGTTAACATATATATTTTTCTATTTACTTATAAGTATATGTTCTTAAAATAGTCAGGTAATGGAATTACTGCAAGAGATTTCTCCTATGAAACCTATCATTATCGCCAACTGGAAAATGAATTTAACCCTGGAAGATGCATTGCTTAAGGCTGGGCAGCTCAATAGCAAGAACTATTCTGCGCAAGTCTTACTCGCTCCTCCTGCACCATATTTAGCTTATTTTGCAAATAACTTTAAAAACATAAATATTTGTGCGCAAGATGCAAGCACTCTAAGCGGCTATGGTGCGTATACTGGAGAATATTCTGCTGAAATGCTAAAAAGCTGCGGTATCAATTACTCAATTATTGGACATAGCGAAAGAAGAACTATATCTGCAGAAAGCAACAAAATAGTCAAAAAGAAAGTTGCAAATTGCATAAATGCACAGATCACTCCAATTATCTGCATAGGAGAAACTCTGGAAGCACGGCAGAATAATAATTATAATGAATTCATACTTGGACAAATTTCCGAATCAATTCCCGAAGACGCTCATTCTATTATTATTGCGTATGAACCGTGTTGGGCAATCGGCTCTGGAATAGCGCCAACAATCAAAGAGATATCGGAAATATTCAACTTTATCAAAACAAGTGAAAAAATAAATATTGTTGCAAAAAATGCTCAGCTAGTGTATGGTGGGTCAGTTAGTTCAAAGAATTACAAAGAGATTCTAGCTGTACCTGGTAATAACGGAATTATTTTAGGCTCAGCATCTTTAAACGATGAAGAGTTAAGCCTGATTTTAAACTAAATTATACATATTGCTACATGATAAATACTCTGCTTTTTGTTCACCTGATCATTGCTATATTGTTGGTTATAGTTATTTTGCTACAGAAAACCAGTACTGACGGCCTAAGCGGTATTGGTGGCGGTGGAAACAACATGGGATTGATGAGCGGCCGGTCAGCTGCAAATTTCCTTACAAGAACAACCGTGACACTTGCTGTAATTTTCTTTTGTAATGCTCTGGTACTTGCGAATTTATCTTCCCAGTCACGTAGCAGTCTAACAAGCAAAATGGAAAGCACTGAACAAACTGCCACCAAAGCTACCATCGAAGAAGAAACTTTGCCAATGGCGAAATAATTTGAAAATGCATAATGAACATTGTAAAAGTTGAAGATATTTCGATTGCTAACAATCTGCCATTTGCTCTTGTAGCTGGACCTTGTCAAATTGAAACACTTGATCATGCTCTATTCATCGCAGATAATATCAAAAAAATAACTGATAAATTAAGCATTCCCTTTATATACAAATCCTCATTTGATAAAGCTAACAGAACATCCGCTTCTGCAGGGCGAGGAGCTGGAATTGACCAGGGACTCGAGATTTTGGCAAAAGTAAAATCAAAAATTGGCTGCCCGATTCTGACAGATGTTCACACAGAATCTCAATGCAAACCCGTAGGCGAAGTAGTAGATGTTTTGCAGATCCCTGCATTCTTGTGTAGACAAACCGACCTTCTAAAAGCAGCAGCAGATACAGGTAAAGTAGTGAAGGTGAAGAAAGGCCAGTTTCTTGCTCCCTGGGATATGAAAAATGTCTATGAGAAGCTAAATAGCTTTAATGCCAGGGGTATTATTCTTACCGACCGTGGTACTTCATTCGGATATAATACATTAGTGTCTGATATGAGAGGATTACCAATAATGGCCGAAACCGGAGCGCCTATATTCTTCGATGCCACGCACTCAGTCCAGCAACCGGGAGGCATCGGCACCTCCAGCGGTGGGCAAAGACAATATGTTGAACTTCTTGCACGCTGCGCAATTGCAGCAGGCGTAGCTGGAATATTCATGGAAGTACATCAGGACCCTGATAATGCACCAAGTGACGGGCCTTGCATGTTACAACTTGACACTCTGGAAAAAACACTCTCCAATCTCAAACGATTCGACGAAATTAGTAAGAGTACGTGAGATCCTCGATGCAATTTTTATAGAAAATTTGCATCTCTAAATTGATTATACTAGTATCAAAAGCCATTTCAGGTATTTGCATATAAGGTGAGGCTGCACAGTGTATATGAAATACTGAGTACAATTGAATCCTATAAAATGTGAGTGGATCATTTAAAATGGAAAATGGTATAAGGGAAAAAATGTTATGTATCACATGTATTAGTGGATCGCCTCACCCCTAAAAAGGGTTCGCAGGTGACGAACTCTCTCTGGTTCTCATCTTCGTCATAGCGAGGAGTGAAATGACGACGCTATCCACAAAACGGTGGTCAGTGCGTGAAAACATACATCATTTTTTATGAGAAAATAAATGAGACAGTTCCGTTATTATAACACAAAATGCCCGATTTAAAATGGCTTTTGGCATAATATGCTAGAAATCAAACAAGAGATTTAAGAAAAAAATGATGCTCTTAAGCAAATATCAAATATACAAATAAGAAGGTAAAGATAGTGACAGTAAGTTTTTGACTAACATCAAATAACAATACTTGGCTAAATTAATAACTAGTTTTTCTTATCCAATGCATGTTTAGTCTTTAAGGAGGTAATCCAGCCGCAGGTTCCCCTACGGCTACCTTGTTACGACTTCACCCCAGTCGCTAATTCTACCGTGGTTGGTTGCCTCTTACGTTAGCTTGCCACCTTCAGGTAAAACCAACTCCCATG
>CAJQOD010000006.1 GCA_905479865.1 uncultured Rickettsiaceae bacterium
GAATTTGATGTTGTAGTTGTCGGTGCTGGTGGCGCAGGCCTTAGAGCTACTTTTGGGATGGCAGAAGCGGGGCTTAGCACTGCGTGCGTTACTAAAGTTTTTCCAACGAGAAGCCATACTGTTGCTGCTCAAGGAGGGATAAGCGCATCGCTTGCCAATATGGGCAAAGATGATTGGCGCTGGCACATGTATGATACTGTTAAAGGTTCCGATTGGCTTGGAGATCAGGATGCAATAGCCTATATGTGTAAACATGCAGCAGAAAGTGTGATTGAACTGGAACATTACGGCGTACCGTTTTCAAGAAATAAGGAAGGAAAAATTTATCAGCGTCCGTTTGGTGGTATGACTACCGAGTATGGAAAAGGTAAGCCGGCACAGAGGACATGTGCAGCAGCTGATAGAACCGGACATGCGATTTTACATACGTTATATCAGCAAGCCCTAAAACATCGAGCGCAATTTTTTATTGAATATTTTGCTATAGATTTAATCATGGAAGACGGTGAATGTCGGGGAATTCTTGCCTGGAATTTAGATGATGGAACTCTGCATTCTTTTCGTGGTCATAGTGTTGTTTTGGCAACAGGTGGCTATGGCAGAGCATATTTTTCTGCAACATCGGCGCATACATGCACAGGTGATGGCGGTGGTATGTGTATTCGCGCAGGCCTTGCCATGCAGGACATGGAGTTTGTTCAATTCCATCCGACGGGGATTTATGGAGCCGGTTGCCTAATTACTGAAGGTGCAAGAGGTGAGGGTGGTTACCTCGTGAATTCTGAAGGTGAGCGCTTTATGGAAAGATACGCTCCATCTGCCAAGGATTTAGCATCAAGAGACGTGGTCTCACGTGCAATGACTATGGAAATTAGAGAGGGTAGAGGTGTTGGCCAGCATAAGGATCATGTGTTTCTGCATTTGAATCACCTGCCGCCTGAGGTTTTGGAGAGAAGACTTCCAGGTATTTCGGAAACTGCTAAAATTTTCTCAGGAGTTGATGTTACCAAAGATCCGATTCCCGTACTGCCGACAGTACACTATAATATGGGTGGTATACCGACAAACTGCCATACAGAAGTGGTCACCTTAAAGAAAGGCAAGCAGGAAGTTGTTCCAGGATTAATGGCAATTGGTGAAGCTGCCTGTGTGTCTGTGCATGGTGCAAATCGACTGGGTTCTAACTCGCTTCTTGATTTAGTGGTCTTTGGTAGAGCAGCTGCGCTCAGAGCTGCTGAAGTTATAGATAGAGGTGCATCTCATAAGAAACTTAAAAGTGATACTTATGAGAAGCTTTTAGAAAGATTTGATAAAATTAGGAATATTAAGGGTAAAACTTCTGTAGCTAGTTTACGCCTTAAAATGCAGAAGACTATGCAAAACCATGCAGCGGTTTTTAGAACTGAAGAAACACTGGCAGAAGGTCAGAAGCTTATCGATGCGATCAGAAAAGAGTACGAAGGTATAAGCGTTAATGATCGTTCGCTTATTTGGAATAGTGATTTGGTTGAAGCATTGGAGCTTGACAACTTACTTGATCAGGCTGTGCTGACTATGCATGCAGCTGCAAATCGCAGGGAAAGCAGAGGCGCACACGCTAGAGAGGATTTTCCAGATAGAGAAGATAAAGACTGGATGAAACATACTATGCTATGGTTGGACGATTCTGGAACAGTTAAAATAGATTACAAGCCTGTAACATTAAATACTCATACTGATGAAGTAGAAACGGTTCCACCGGTGAAGAGAGTATATTAATTCGACGTTAAAAATTGAGGATGATATGGCTGAGCTAAGATTACCACCAAATTCAAGAGTTATGAAAGGTGAAGTTCATGTTGGGTCGGAATCCGGGAATTCTCCGAAAAAACTCAGAATATATCGCTATAACCCAGATTTGCCAAAAAATCCAAGGATTGATACATATATTATTAGTCTTGACAAATGCGGTCCGATGGTGCTTGATGCGCTTATAAAGATCAAAGATGAATTAGATTCTACACTGACTTTCAGGCGTTCCTGCCGTGAAGGGATTTGTGGTAGTTGTGCGATGAATATTGACGGAACTAATACGCTTGCGTGTACCAAACCGATCGAGGAAATTTCGGGTGATATCAAAATCTATCCGTTACCACATATGCAGGTTGTGAAAGACCTTGTTCCGGATATGAATCATTTTTATGCTCAATATGCTTCGATTGAGCCATGGCTTAAGACAGATACTCCAGTATCCAAAGGAGAAGAGAGATTGCAGTCAGAAGAAGACAGGGAAAAACTGAACGGGCTTTATGAGTGCATATTATGCGCATGTTGTTCAACTTCTTGTCCAAGCTATTGGTGGAACGGTGACAAATATCTTGGACCTGCCATTCTGCTGCAGGCATATAGATGGCTTGCAGATTCAAGAGATGAAGCTGATGGTGAGCGTTTGCATGAGTTGGAAGACCCGTTTAAGCTGTATCGTTGTCATACAATTATGAATTGTACCAAGGCATGTCCTAAAGGTTTGAACCCGGCAAAAGCAATCGCTGAAATCAAGAAGAAGATAGTCGAACGAGAAGGAATATAAACATGGCTAAGTTGTGTTTTTATACAAGACAGTTGTTCATATTATTTGCTGCAATAATGCTTCCTGTTTCAAATGTAACGGCCGGTAGTAGGAACAAGCCTGTAATTGAATATTTCACAGATAATATACTTACTCAAATTTTGGTCAGTGGTGGCTATTACACACTGGGAGTAATAGTTATTATGTTAGTTTTGTCTGCCGTTTTCAAAGGTTTCAGGATAATTTTTTTTAGCGTAGTAATGGCAATTTTTGGAATATTGCTATTGGTATTTGTTTTTGAATCCTTGGATAATCTTGAATGGATTCCTCCTATATATACATAATTAATTAGCTACTATATATCCTTCACCAGTATAACCATCAAGTATGGAGTTTAGCAGTGTAGTATTGACTATTTCAAGTTCAAAGAATGGAATTGACTGAGGCAAAGCATGTTCGTTTATTATTTTCAATAATTTTTTTAGTTTAATCTGTCTGGTAGAGGCGATTTTTGAAGCTTGAATTAAGGCTTCTCTCTTTGTGATATAAGGGTCGAGCAAACTAGCAGATGGTGCTAATGAGCTGATGTCAAATGGCCTGCCAGATTCTTCAAAAAGTCTTAGCAATGTCAGTTTTAGTGTTTCATTGTACAATGCTACATCACATTTACTGTCAATTTTTTTATTGGGTCTTCCCGTGAAATATAGCTCAGAATCTGTTTTTTGTGCCAGTAGAACAGAACCACGAACTTTTTGTTCTTGATCGATTATCAGGCTTCCACTAGCTTTCTCTTGCCAAAAACTATGTCCGGCTATATAGACGATTATACAATATAAAGCTACCATTATCAGGCAGGTTACATATAAAAACAGGCTAGATAATATGTCTTTAATCATCATTGTTACGCATATATGAAAGCAATTTTTATAAAGCAGGTAACTTTAAGAGAGCGGACGGATAGTTTATTTGTCATGGCGTTAGCTCTCGTCTGCTATTCTTATGTAACCCTGATTAGCATAATCAATGATTTTCTGATCAAAGGTCATTAAGTATGCATTAATGGATCTATTAGAAGCTATAATGAATCGATCGGCTGGATCTTTATGTTTGTAGTTCGGCAAATCACAGCTTTCCATAAGAATTGCTACGGATAGATCAATTAGATTTAATCCTGGCATAGATAGTACATTATCAATCCATTCTGTTAAGCTAATTGAGAAAGCTATTTTATCTTTTTTAGCTAGCATCGATATTTCCCAAATTGATATAGCTGAAACATATAGATTGTTTTCTTCCCGTATTTTATCTATCAAGGTAACTTGCTTATTAGAGAGTTTTATTCCTTCCATATACCATATTAAAACATGAGTATCTAAGATGAGTTGTTTAGAGTCATTAGTAATATTAGTTGAAGATTTAGTCATTGATTTACTTCCCAATCTGATTCAGATGAGTAATTAACGATATCATCATTGATTTTTACGGTTCCTTTCATGTAGCCAAAATAACTTTTTTTGTTTTTGTTATCATTGTCTAAAGGAACCATTTTAGCTACAGGTATTTTTCTTTTGGTAATAACAAATGAGCTGTGTTTGGTTTTGACTTCATCGACCAAACTTAAAAAATGTTTTTTAAATTCACTTGCTGAGATCTGGTTTGTAGGTTTTTTCATAAAACTAATTAATTATATAATATAGTTATATTATATATAAAAGAACTATAGACACAAAAAATATTTTAAAAGACCATATTTATATTATAATAGTCATCTAAAATTATTACTATATAAATTAAATCAACCGGGCGGTACTTTTTAATCATAATAATCCCACTGCGTAAATAAACATTTCAAGCAGCTTTATGCAGATGAAGGGTGAAATCACTCCACCAAGTCCGTATAAAATTATGCTATTCCAAAGTGAATATCTGCTCTTTGGACGATTATAGTCTCTAAAAAGGATAGGGGTTAGAGCTAAAATTACTAAGGCATTAAACATGACAGAAGCAAGTACAACACTCTCCAGAGAGTGAAAATGCATAAAATTCAGGATGGATAGAGGCGGAAAGGCTGTAGTAAATAAAGCTGGGACAATGACGAAATATTTTGCAATATCTGATGCCAGGGAAAAAACAGTTAATGCACCACGCCTGGCAGCCATTTTTTTACAGATATTTTGTAATGTAACAAAAGCAGATAAGTCGTGGTTTTTTGCAATAATGTTGCTGGCCATAATGGAGTGCATGTTCCCATCATCTTTGAAAGTAAAGCCAATCTCAGCCTGAGCAAGTGCTAATGTATCATTTGCTCCATCGCCGCACATCGCCACAACATAGCCTTCCTGTTGTAGATTTCTTACAAATTCTAATTTTTTCTCCGGTGTTGCTTCTGCATAAAATACCTTAATTCCAAGCTTTTTAGCTACATAGGAAGCAGTGAGGGTATTATCACCGGTAAGCATAATGGTGTGTACATTTTCTGCGTGCAGCCTACTTACTTGCTGAATGATGCCTTTACGTAATTTATCTCTTAAATGTATAACTCCAATAATCTTTTTATCCACTGTTAGCAGGATCGGCGTTCCATGCATTTTAGCTATAGATTTCGTGAGTTCCAATAGATTTTTAGGTAATTTCTTTACAGATTTACCTAGATATTTAGCAATTTCCTGAACGCTGCCTTTACGAATTTTTAACCCTTTATAGCTACATCCACTAATTGGCTTTGCAGCAGAGAAGGGGAGATGTTGATAAAGTTCTTGATCTATATGCATATTAGTATGTTTTTTTGCAAAGGCTTTGATGCTTTTGCCCTCATGTGTGGAATCGTAAATGGAAGATAGGAGTAGGTATTCCATATATTTTTTTTTAGATATTTCAGTGACAGGATCAAATGCAATCATCTCACGTCTGCCAATAGTTAAGGTTCCGGTTTTATCCAGTAGAATAACATTTACATCAACTACATTATCAAGTGCAATATGATCGCGGACAATGATTTTAGATTTATGAAGTTTAGCTTTAGCAAATAAGATGATCGCATGTTGCAGACCTGAAATAGTAGTTGGTAATAAAATGACTATCAAATCAAGTAAATATAGTGCAGGGATATTAAAACCTGAATATCTGGCAATGACCCAGACGGTGAATATTACAGAAATAAATAAGACAGATAACCCCAGAATAAGTCGTTGCAAAGCGAGTTCAGAGGGGAGTGACTGTCTGTTAATATTTTTGAGTATTCTTTTTGCCCTGGCAAAGAAAGAAAATTTTCTGGCAAAGCTTACCTTCATAACAATCCAGTTATTTCCTGCTATAATCGTGCCGGCTGTTAGAATGTTGCTTTCTTCCGGATTTTTAAGTGTATTGTCAAGCCCGCCGGTTATATTTGTTTCATTAACATAGCATATACCTTTTACGATTATTCCATCGAATGGGACAATATCACCGCCACGTAATAAAAGGAAATTTCCTGACTTAACCCGGCTCATTTCTATTTCTTTGAATGTTTCAATATTGGATATATTTGCCAGCCTCTTAACCATTAAGGTAGAAATCTTTTGTTTATGAGGTAAATCTTTATAGCTCAGTTTTGATTCTGCGTAACTATCTGCTAGTGTGGAAAAGAATAATGTCATCCAAATCCAGAAGATCATTTGAGCGTAAAGCGATGCGTGTCCTGTAGACAAATTGAGTTCTCTTAGGAATAATGCGGTTGCCAGGCAGGCGACAATAAAGACAATTGTCATCATAGGATTATTAAGCCAGGAGCGTGGACTCATTTTTTGAAAAGCATTCAGGATAATAGCTGGAATTGATGTAGTGCTAGAAGAATTCATATATTAATTTTAAAGACAAAAATTTAGACTAAATGAGAAAAGCATTCTACTATTTGTCAAAACAATAATCATGTAGTAGTTTGATCACTTTCTCGTTGTCCTGTTCATCGATCAATATTGACATTTTTATGTCCGACAGGTGCGATGCAAAGATTTCTATGGAATTATCTGTCAAAATTTCAATAAACTTACAAGTTAGTCTGCTATCATTCTTTATACCATAGCCAACGATAGTTACGGTAGAAATATTTGCACTTAACTCGTATTTTGCCAGTAAGGAATTATTTTTCAAACGTTCCAGTAATTTTTGACACTTATTTTTATCAGTTAAATTAGCGATAATAATAGATGTGCCATTGCTAAGGTTATATGTCTGCTCTATTGGAACTGAGTTTTCAGCAAAATTTCCAATAATTCTGACAAAATCTTCTGCATTATGTTCGATATCTATTTTTAGTAAATTTTTGTTTGACGTAATTGCCGTGATGAGTTTATTTTCCATATTGATTTCTTTTGTTTCAACTATTGTACCAGCTGCACCTGTAAATGAAGATAAAATACGCATCGGGAAGCCATAACGCTTTGCTGCAATTGCCGCTCTTGGATGTAAAACCTTAGCTCCACCTGCGCATAGTGCATATAATTCATCAATATTGATAATATCAATTTTCCTGGCAGTATGTACAATTCTGGGGTCGGCACTATATATCCCATCAACATCAGTATAAATGTCACACCTGGCAGCATTCAAAGAAGCTGTAATTAATGCAGCACTTGTATCAGAACCTCCTTTTCCTAAAGTACTGATATTACCATCTGGAGTAATACCTTGAAAGCCTGTGATAATGGGAATTACATTAGATTTAAGCATTTTCTTTAATATTTTAGAATCAATGTCTATCACTTGAGAATTGCCGTGAGTATTATCTGTTTTAAAGGGAACTTGCCATCCTTGTAGAGATCTTGCTTGTAGCCCCATACTTTGGAGTTGTAATGCCAGTAGAGCAGAAGTAACGATTTCGCCACTGGCAAGGGCCGCATCATATTCCCGCATATGTGATGGCCGGTTTAGTTTGGAGATTTCACTACATTTGGTGATAAGTGCGTTTGTTACACCTGCCATAGCAGAAACTACTGCTACAACCTGGTTTCCAGTATCAATTTCAGCTTTGATGAGGTTGGCAACATTTTTTATCCTGCTCAAGTCAGCAACAGAAGTTCCGCCAAATTTTTGGATAATTATTTCCATGATGTGGTGTATAAGGGAATAAAGTTTTGGTAATACTATCAGTTTGTAAGTCTAAATCATGGCATGAAGGTAAGTTTAAGTAATAGAAGTAATTATATACTATTAATTACAGAGGGTAAAGATATAAAAACTAGCGAAGAAAGCTGGAATCGGTTACTGAGTTATTTAGAGGTATTATTAGGGTAATATTGAAAAATGCTTGGAAAACAGCCGGGCTTTTTCAACAAGCCCGGCCGATATCTGGAAAAACACTGACCTTATATTTGATTTTCTTTAGGATCAAAAAATACTTTACTGTGCGTTTAAAAAACTGTTATATGACTTCCCAATCTGCAACACCTCCATCTACTATATAAAATAAAGGATGAGTTTCAGGAGTTGTAATATCTTTAATTAAGTTGAGTTTTTCAGGATTACGATGTTGCAATTTCTTCTTTAGATGCGTCATTTCATACATCAGTTGGCCGTTGTTGACAGAAAGTTTTTCTATATTGATGGCATTTGTTATTATTTTAGATTTGTTAAAATTATAACCTCTAATAACAGCTTCCTCATAAATTTTGGTTAAATAGAACCCTATTAAATCAATAGGCAAAGGATTTATTTTAAAGCGATTAAGTTGAGGGTGATTTGCATAGGCTTTGGTTTTACCCAGGAGTACCTTTTGTGCAAGTAATGATTCACGCCAAAGAGCTACTAAACCACTAGTATCCAGGTATTTAGGATGTATAGACCATAATCGCATACGAAACAAAAATTATATTTAAGATACTCACAAACGGTAGATTGATAACAAGATCAAGATGTTTTGCATTCTTTCGCTTAGTTTATCCATACAGGCTTTGAGGGAGTACGCATACATCATATTTGGTGATATTGCTAATGATTATACTAAATCATATACTAACCGGCAACTAATTTTGAATTTGAATAGTATTTTTTTAATTTCTTCAAAATATAGATATTTTCATATTTTTTAAAAATATTGCCGATTTCTAGAATTGTTACTGAAGAGTTGAAAACAAATTAACTTGTATCAATTTACCTGGGGTTTTTGAAGTATAATCTTTAGATTTACAAGTGTGTTATTCTAAATTATCCTAAGACAAAAATTAAGCTACTGTATATGTCAATGTCTAATAAATCTTCCATCGATCAGCAGGAGCTGAAAAAATTCAATAAAACCGATCAGGAATGGTGGGATCAAGATGGTGAATTTAAAGCCCTACATGCCATTAATCCTGTACGAATTGAGTATATAACCTCTATCATTGGCAAGCATTTTGGAGTAATTGATAACAAAAAATCTTCGCTTAGTGGTTTAAAACTCATTGATATTGGTTGTGGTGGAGGGTTGATATGCGCACCAATGTCTGAGCTTGGTGCAGAGGTGACAGGGCTGGATGCAAATGAGCATAATATAAAAGCGGCTACTTCGTATGCAGAACGTAATAAGCTAAATATCAAATATATAAATAATACAGTTGAAGAACATATCAAATCGCCTAAAAAATATGATATTGTGCTATGTCTTGAGGTAATAGAGCATGTAGCCAACCAAAAAGAGTTTGTTAATAATATTAGCAAGTTATTAGCACCTGGTGGAATAGTAATTTTCTCAACTATCAATAGAACAAAGAAAGCTTACCTTCTAGCAATTGTCATGGCTGAATATGTTCTGGGATGGGTTCCAAGACAAACTCATAACTATTCCAGGTTTGTCAAGCCATCCGAATTTGTTCGTATGATGCAGGATACCAGGTTGCGCCTGGGTGAACTTAAAGGACTATCTTTATCTGTGTCGTCGCAAAATTGGCATCTGTCAGATGACATTGATGTGAATTATTTTGCTGTGTTTACTAATTAGCATGTTATAGTACTGATCTCTATTTCTTATAAATGAGACTAAGACCATGACTTTACCAGAAAATCCTAAATTATTATCATTTCTGAACAAGCTTTTTGATACTAATACAGAGTTTGCAAATGCGCATGATGATAAGTTTTTTGCCAGTTTTCAGGATAGTCAAAATCCTAAATTAACCATTTTGAAATGCTCGGATTCCAGAGTGCAGATGGAATCATTTGATAAAACTCCACAAAATGATATTTTTGCCATTCGAAATATTGGTAATCAGATTACAACTAGTGAAGGTTCAATAGATTTTGGAGTACGTATTTTAAAAACTCCATTTCTTCTGATTATAGGTCACTCTGGATGTGGTGCTATTGAGACTGTACTTTCAGGAAAGAAAACACAAATACCAATGATTGATCGTGAATTAAGTTCCATGAACCTTAAATCCAAATATATGGAAGAAGCTATCGTTGAGAATATCAATGCTCAGGTCGAGCGTGCCATGGAAAAATATCAATCTATTGTTGATGCAGGTGATTTGACAGTTATTGGGGCAGTCTATGATTTTAAAAACGATTTTGGCTTTGGGCAAGGCAGGGTAGTGTTGACCAATATTAATGGCATAACCGATCGCCAGCAGGTAAAAGATAAATACGCCGCTAAAGTTGCTAACTTGCATTTTTTATAGACGGTGCGATTTGGCTATATTTAATGAAATAATACATGACTTAATACTGTTTTAAGCATCAATAACAAGTAGGGAATAGATAGAAAAATAGTGAGATGTACTACCTCCAAGGACAAAAAGATGCCAAATTGAGTGGTTGAATGGTAATTTTTCCCAAAAATAGAATATCACGCCTACAGTATAGAACAAACCTCCAGCAATTAATAAATAAAGACTTTTTGCTGGAATGTAGATAATTAATTCGTCTAATACAATGATTATTAACCACCCCATTAGCAAATAATTTGTAAATGCTATTTTTTGCAATATTTTATGTTTACTGAATTTAAAAACACAGCTAATAATAACCAAACCCCAGATTACTTTTAGCATTATCAAGCCAACAGCACTTTCAATACTGACTAACATAAAGGGAGAATAGGTGCCGGCTATTAAAAAATATATGGATAAGTGGTCAATTTTTTTAAAGAATTTATTAAATTTTGTATTAGCGAAAGAATGATAGAGTGTTGATGCAAGATAGAGAGCAGTTAAAGTGCTGCTAAAGATCACATAGCTCACTAAATGCATATCTGTGCCGCTTGAACTAGCCTGTTTACAGAGAATAATAAAGCCCACTATACTAAATAGAGTACCGGCACCATGAGTGATGATATTGAGTAATTCTTCTTTAAAACTATACTCAGAAATACGGATGCTAGCGTTATTTGCCATTAAGTGCTTGTCGCAATTTATATTATTTGTGTTATCCATTCTCTGCTTTTTTATGATTCGTTTCAAGCATTAAAAATATGTAATAATAATTATTTTCCTCCTAAAGTTCATAAAAACCCGCTATTGTAAAACTTTTTGAGAGTACTACAATCCATTTAGTGTGTTTCGGTATGTCGTAAATATTCAAGTTAAGAGCTTGTTGTTAACCTGAAACAACCCAATTCAGGTTTTAGCAGAAAAAGGAAATGCTGCCAATTACTACCGTTTAACGGCGATCTCTAACATTTGGTCAAGTAATGATGCCTGAGTTTTATAGTCTGCGTCAAAATCTGTCGCAAATTCACTCAAAGTTTGTTCGGAAATAAATTTACCATGTGCAGCAAGCACCGTTGTTAAGTCAAAATTTGATTTTAATTCAAGCTTTATTCTGTTTGAAACATCAAACCCTGCACTTTTACGTGCCTGTTGAACCAGTCTGATGATATCTCTGGCTATACCTTCATCCTCCAACTCTTTAGTAATAGCAATATCCAGCCATATCATTCCCTGATTATTTGTAAGTGACTTTGCACCGGTTGCTGCTCTTGGCTCAAGGATTAAAGAATATTCTGCAGGTAATAATTTCTCGCCAGCTATTGTTAGACTATTTCCGTCATGTTGCCATTTTTCCTGTTTTGACAAGGCAATGATTTTTTTCATTTTTTGTGGCAATCTTTTGCCAAGTACGGGGAAGTTTATAGATAATTTTTTATCAGCGTTGTTTATTAAATCATTGCTATAACTTATTGATTTTACGTTGATTTCATCTTTAATTAAATCTTCAAAAACCTTAAACGCACCGCTATTTTCGGTAATAATTTTAAGGCTGGCAAGTGGTTGCCTGACTCTTATATTTTCAGCGCTTCTGATGAATAATGCAGTGCTGCAGATATCCAGTACCTGATCCATAACATGCACCAGTTCTGTATCGACTGTAATTTTATCCAGAATCGGAAAATTCGTTAAATGCACACTATCTTCTTTAGATTCATTGCCGGTAAGTCCTAAATATATATGCTCAGATATTAACGGCAATAATGATGACATAGCTTTGGTTATTGTGCATAAAGTAGTATATAGGGTATTATAGGCAGTTATCTTGTCCTGATCTTTTTCAGACTTCCAAAAGCGACTACGGCTTCTTCTGATGTACCAATTATTTAGTACTTCAAAGAAGTCAGAGATTGCTTCATAAGCGGACTGGCTATCGAATGCGTCCATGTGTGTTTCTATAGCATTCACGGTTAGTTTGAGCTTGGAGAGAATATAACGATCAAGGACATTCTTTGAATCAAACGAAATTTTAGCCTTAACCATATCGCTATTAGCATACAAACAGAAGAAATGATAGGAGTTCCAAATAGGCTTGATAAAAAGACGTAAGATATCGAAAACCATCTTACCTTCTTTATCTATAAGCAATTCCTGGCCTTTGACAACGCTCGAAGAAAGCATAGTGACTCTTAGAGCATCTGAACCGTATTGCTCAAAAAGCTCAATCGGGTCAGCGTAATTATTCAGACGTTTGGATAATTTTTGCCCAGTTGAATCAAGAATCACCCCGTGACATATACAATTCAGGAAAGGAGGGCGGTCAAACAGGGCAGTTGAGAGTACCATTAAAGTATAAAACCAGCCTCTGGTTTGCGCAGAATATTCAACGATAAAATCTGCGGGAAAGTGATTCTCAAACCATTCTTTATTTTCAAATGGATAATGTACTTGGCCATACGGCATAGACCCACTTTCAAACCAGCAATCAAACACGTCGCTAACTCGTCGCATCATTGATTTGCCAGTCGGATCATCAGGATTTGGACGGGTTAAATTATCGATATATGGTTTATGTAGATCATCTACTTTAACGCCAAAATCTTTTTTCAGTTCCTCGATTGATCCATAAACATCTATCCTTGGATAAGTAGGGTCATCAGATTTCCAAACAGGTATTGGCGTACCCCAAAAGCGATTTCTACTAATGGACCAATCACGTGCATTCTCTAACCATTTGCCAAATAAATTATCCTTAACATTGCCAGGTATCCAATTGATTTTCTGGTTTAATTCTACCATTCTATCTTTGAATGCAGTAACTTTAACATACCATGAAGGCACAGCTTTATAGATTAGTGGTGTATCGGTTCTCCAGCAATGCGGGTAGTTGTGGATATATTGTTCGGTCTTTATCCAGTTTCCTTGCTCTTTAAGTTTGATGATAATAGGATCATTTGCATCAAATACCTGCATGTCTGCAAAATCAGCTACTTCGCTAGTGAATTTTCCTGCATTATCAACGGGGCAAACCAGCTCAATACCTTTCTTTTGGCAAACTACCTGATCATCTTCACCAAAACCCGGTGCCAAATGTACAATACCTGTCCCATCACCTTCAACGACAAAATCTGCGCTGAATATTTTGAAGCTGTTTGGATGATCTTTAAAATAGTTAAATAATGGTTTGTAGGTAAGTCCACAGAGCTTATCACCTTTCATTATATCAAACTTGGTCTCATCATCAATTCCCAATTCTTTTGCATAAGTTTTAACAGCAAAGCTGGCTATAACATAACAAACATCATCTTTAATTACGCAGGCATAATCCATTTTACTACCAACCCCGAGTGCCAGGTTTGAAGGTAATGTCCATGGTGTTGTGGTCCAGGCAAGAATTCTATACTCGCTGCATCCGTCTGGTGCGCCGGCTGGTTTGCTATCAAGTTCAAATGACACAGTGACGGCTTTATCAGCGCGCTTTCGATATGAGTTATCAAGTCTGGTTTCAAAATTGGAAAGCGGTGTTTCACATGCCCATGAATATGGCATCACTCGCATGGATTCATAGATTAAGCCTTTTTTGTATAGCTCTTTGAATGCCCAAAGTACGGATTCCATAAAGCTTTTATCCATGGTTTTATAGGAGTTTTTAAAATCCACCCATCTTGCCTGACGATTTACATATTTTTCCCAATTATGCGAGTATTTCATTACTGAGCTACGGCAGTGATCATTGAATTTATCGACCCCATATTCATTGATTGCAATACGTCCGGAAAAGCCCAGTTCTTTTTCAGCACCCATTTCAGCAGGTAGGCCGTGGCAATCCCAGCCGAAGCGGCGTTCGACTTTTTTACCTTTTGTTGTTTGATAGCGGGCATATACATCTTTAATAAATCCCGTCAATAGATGCCCGTAATGTGGTAAGCCGTTAGCAAATGGCGGGCCGTCATAAAAGACAAACTCGTTATTTTTAGCATCCTTAACGGACTCTCTATTATCAACTGATTTTTGGAAAATATTATTTTCCTGCCAATATTTTAATATTTCATTTTCAATTTCCGGAAAATCCGCATTTGATTTAACTTCCGGGTAATATTTTTGTTCTGTCATGATTTTTTACTAAAGTTTTTTTTAAGAAAAGATTCGCAGGATAGGAATGTCTTCTATCTTGGGCAAATTAATTTTGTTTTTAAAACTAGCGATATTGATAATATTATCAAGTGCATTTTTAATAAATTCCCTGGTGGCTTGATGGTTTTTCGAATCATCAGCAAAATAAAATGCCCGGGCTGACAGGTATACAGGAAGAAGTAGCCCCCTTTTTGTGTAATAGTTAAAGTCTGTGGATTTGTCACCGGCATATTTCCATATCAGATCACATGTATGACATGCAGACTCATTTCCAGCTAAGATATTTGTTGGTATCATAAAGAAGGCACTATTATTGAGAGCAACATTTTTTGAAACAACTTCCATGATTCTGATCTCTAGCGCAAGGGCAATTTGCTTGCGTATTTTTTTAGGTTTTTCTATTTTTTCCAGCATATTAATCATTATTTGATCCTGCCAGGATTCAAACTCCTGTAGCATTTGAGCTTTTCCTTCTGCAAAAATTATATGATGATAGCCTGTGGTAAAGCCACAATTAGTTTCAGCTTTATATATGATTTCATCTGACCAGCTGCCTGTTTCAAGGAGTCTTGCAAATTCCCTGAACAGTTTGATCCTGCATGCTGCATGTTTGCTTGCAAAGTCAGTCATTATTCCACCTTTTTGCTTGACTTAAAGCATAACTATATAGATAATAAACATTTAATTCAACAAAATGCCTGTAAGGAGGTAATATCTAGTGGCCGTATTAATTAGTGTTCATGGTGGAAATGGCGAAAAAGCAATCAGAGATCTTAAAAGAAAGATGCAAAGAGAGCTTGTTTTTCGTCGGATGAAGATGTCCCGTTTTTATGAACCCCCTTCCGCAAGAAGAGTACGCGAAAAGCAGGAAGCTGAAAGACGCATAAGAAAAAATAATCGCAGAAGAAGACTGGAAAGCTAGTTTAGACTGATGCGACTTTACAATGCAGAGGTTAATGTAATAGCCCCTGCATTGTTTTAATCTCAAACGAATTTGTCTCTTAGCAGTGCTTCCGATGACTCAGTTGATTGGATTATCTATTTTAATTGATTAATAATTGTTAATGTATAAGTGTACCTATCGCAATTTTTTTCTTTTTATTTAGTTTTTGAACTTTTGCATTGAAGTTATGTACGTAATATGGTACGCTAGAAATGTTAACAAAAACGTATTTAATCAGAGAAATGTATGAGTATTGTCACCGTTACAGAAGCTAGAGCCAAACTATTTCAACTTGTCGATCAAACGAACTCAAGCCATGAGCCTATTCATATCAAAGGGAAGAGGTGTAATGCAGTTATTATGTCTGAAGAAGATTACAATTCATTACAGGAAACAGTCTATTTAAATTCTATACCTGGTATGGCGCAGTCTATTGTTGATGCTAGTAAAGAACCGCTAGAAGATTGTGTTGAATGGACTGATGATCTATAAGATTGCATTAACAAAACAAGCTTTAAAAGATTTACAAAACCTAAAAGCAGCTAATTTGATAAGTAAAGCTATAAAAATACGTGACATATTAGCGGTTAATCCTTATGAATTACCTTATAAAAAATTATCAGGTAATTTAGCAGGTAAATATTCAAGACGTATTAACTATAAGCATCGCATAATCTATGAAGTATTGGAAGAAATAAAAGTAGTAAAAATCTTGCGAATGTGGTCTCATTACGAATAGTGCTGCCTTAGTAGAACAGTATCTATTAAATCCTAATAACGTTGAAATATTTCTCTAGATCGAAGCCACGCCCGGAATAATTTAAGGCAATATAGAAATTTTCTAACTGCCTAGTACATATACAAAGATAAACAGGAATAACCATACAACGTCTACGAAATGCCAATACCAGGCAGCAAATTCAAAACCAAGATGTCCATTTCCTTTTGCAAAATGTCCCTTTTTAGCCCTGAAATAGCATACTGTAAGAAAGATTGTTCCAACAATCACATGCAGGCCGTGAAAGCCGGTTGCTAAATAAAAGTTGGCAGCATAGACACCATCATTCAGATTAAATGCGGCATGATGATATTCATAAGCCTGCAAAGTGCTGAAAGTAATGCCAAGTAGTACTGTGATTCCAAGAGCAGTTACAGAGCTTTCCTGGTCGTTATGTTCAATGGCATGGTGTGCCCAGGTTACTGTCGTGCCTGATAGAAGCAGAATTAGTGTGTTGATAAATGGTATATCCCACGGATCAAAAGTTTTTATGCCTTCCGGCGGCCAGGTGCCATCAGCTATAACCCAGAAACCATCGAGGATTCCAGCAGGAAAGAGGCTGGCAGAGAAAAAGGAAAAGAAAAACGCAAAAAAGAACATTACTTCAGAGAGGATAAATAATGACATCCCAATTCTAAGACCCATTCTAACTGCCTTGGTATGATGTTTACCATCCCTGCCTTCCGTAATAACGTCACGCCACCAATTCCAGGCACAGTAAATAACTGTCAATACTCCAAAGCCTGTGAGAAGTTTACCGGCAGGATATTCATGCATGAACATAACCAAGCCAAGCGTTAAGGCCAGTAGCGAGAAAGCCGTTAGAATAGGCCAGTAACTCAGTTCAACTAAATGATAAGGATGTTTTTGATTCATACTCATTGTCAGTTTTAATTCAGGTAGTTTATTTCATCTGATTATTATAGGCAAAATAATAGGCTAGAGTCTATTATTTATTGATCTATTCAACATCCCTGACCTTAAAGAAGCTATAGGATAGGGTAATTCTGTCAACATCTTGCATTTGAGGGTCATTTTCGATTTCCGGGTCTATAAAAAATGAAACAGGCATCAGAACCTTTTGCCTGCCTTTAAGTAACTGTTCTTCAAAACAGAAACAATGAATTTTTACAAAATATTTTCCTGCTTTTAAAGGAGTAACATTATATATTGAAGTACCAATAATATCATGTTCACTGAGATTTTCAGACTCATAAAATATTAGAGTATTCTCTCCTGTGATTACTTCGGTACTACGATGTTTTGGTATAAATCTCCAGGGTAAATTTTTATCAACATTTGCATCAAACTCGACCTTTATTTTACGAGTTCCTTTTTCAACTTTGATGTACGGATTAGCCCTCTGGGTTGTACCCCCAAATCCGGTTGCTTTACAGAACAGGTTGTAAATTGGCACTGAAGCAAAGGTTAGTAGTATCATACTAGCTAGCAAGGCAACAATAGAAAGTGCAATATTTGTATTCGACCTATTTTCCATGCATTATCTGAGTTCCTTATCAATAAAGGTTTGCCCCAGGTATACTTCGCGTACTTCAGGGCTACCTATAATATCCGATGGCTCGCCTTCCATCAGCACTTTCCCATCGTATATTATATATGCTCGATCCACAATATCCAGTGTATCTCTTACGTTGTGATCAGTAATTAGCACTCCAATATTGCGGTCTTTTAAATGTGATACCAGCTGTTTGATGTCTCTAACAGCAATTGGATCGATTCCGGCAAGTGGTTCATCAAGCAACATAAAATTAGGTTCAGCTGCCAGGGCTCTAGCTATCTCTAATCTTCTGCGTTCTCCACCGGAAAGAGTTGTAGCTAGTTTATTTTTCAAGTAACCTATTGAAAATTCATCTAATAACTCTTCTACTTTAGCTTCAATCTCTTCTTTATCATTATGAATAATTTCTAAAATGGCTTTGATGTTATCTTTTACGCTCAAGCCCCTAAAAATAGATGATTCTTGTGGTAAGTAACCAAGGCCAAGGCGTGCCCTTAGATACATAGGGAGGTTGGTGATATCCTGTTCGTTTAATAATAATTGCCCAAGATCAGTCTTTACAAGGCCAATAATAATGCTAAAGAGAGTAGTTTTGCCGGCGCCATTTGGGCCAAATAATCCCACTGCCTCACCTTGTTCAAAGTGGCAATTAATCTCTCTTAAGACAGGTTTTTTATCATAAGATTTAGATATATTCTGAATGACTAATCTATTCTGCATTATTTTTTTGTTCTATCGCTTTAGTCTATCCCTTTAAAGTGAACTGAGTATACCAGCTTGTTAGTCGCCAGTACATCACCTTCTTTCTGTATTTTAACATTTCCTTCTAAAGTAAGTTTTTTTGTTAAATTATTAAAGACTCCTTTATCCGCGATAATAATTTCTTCGCCGCAATTTTTGATAGCCCTTAATTTGAATGGAATCACGATTTTTTTTATTTTTCTTTTATCCGCAATGTCAGTATAGAAAACAGTTAATTTTGAGGTAATGAGTTTTAAATCATCAAAAGTGACCGTAACAATTCCATTAAAAGTTGCTGTTGATTGATCTTTTTTTATACTTAAAGTATCCGAGGTGATGTTTAACTCATTAGTGGAAGCTGAGGCAATATCCACAAATATCATACAGACGCATATAAAAAACATGAAAATTTTTTCAAGAACCGGAATCATCTATTTATCAATATTAAAATTTGATTTTACATTGCCTTTAAACTCAATGTTATTGCTTGAATCTTTAGTTTTAAAACTATCAGCTCTAATGTTGGATTGTTCAAAAATCACTTCCACTTCCGTATCGCTATGTGCATCTTTACTATCAAGATCAAACTGGATTTCTTTACTACTAAATGTTACTCCATTGAATATTACTTGCGCATCATCAGTTAGTGTAAAAGATTTAGTAGCTTCGTCTAGCGTACCTTTTGTTGCCTTGATCAAGATATCACCATCCTCTAATGAATATTTACCATTCACGGAGTTCAGTACGTATTTGTTAGCTGAATTTTTAGTGATATTCTCAGCTGATATTTTATATGGCATAAGATCACTGCTAATTCCTTCAACAACTGAATGATTTATGCTAAGTGTATAATCTTTTGATAGTTTAGAGCGGTCTTTTTGAGATGGCTGAGTAGAAAAACCCTTGCCAATTAGGGTATTTTGAGCGTATAAAGCTGTTATAATAGCAATCAGAACGCAGCAACCTGTACTCAGAAAGATATACTTTAATAGTTTGATTTTCCGCGTTCTAACTTTATCCTCCACTTCAACTAACTCCGGCTTTTAGTATATCATGAATATGTACAGCACCTACCAGTTTCGTGTTTTCAATAACCGGTAGTACAGTGATTGCTTTGTTATTCATAATAAAAAGGGCTTCAGTTGCTAAAGCACTTGAGATAATACTTTGTGGGAAGGTAGTCATCACATCCTTTGCTTTTAGAGCAGTTAGTTCGTCTTTGACATGTCTTCTTAAATCTCCGTCAGTCACTATTCCTATGACGCTGTGATCCTTGTCAAGGACAATTGCGCAACCCAAACATTTCTCTGTCATTGTAACAATCACATCAATAAATAAGTCTTCAGTTGATACTATTGGTAGTTTGTCTCCATCTCGCATGACATCAGCAACTTTAAGTAAATTAGCACCAATTTTGCCCCCGGGATGAAAGAGTTTAAAATGTTCTTTGGTAAAGCCTTTCGCCTCATGCAATGCGGTAACCAAAGCATCACCTAGAGAAAGAGTCATTAAGGCTGAAGTAGTTGGAGCTGATATTGCAGAGGATTCTTTTTGCTGTGGTAGAATCAGCAAAAAATTACTGTTTGCTGCAAGAGTAGAGTTTTCTTTCATGGTCATTGCAGCAATTTTGATGTTGTATCTTTTACAGTAATTAACCGTATCAAACAGTTCTTTAGTCTCACCCGAGTTTGAGAGCATGATGACTAAATCTATATCAGTGATCATGCCAAGGTCGCCGTGGCTCGCTTCACCTGGATGAATAAAAAACGCCGGTGTTCCGGTAGAGGCTAAACTTGCAGCAATTTTTTTTGCTATGTAACCACTTTTACCCATGCCAATCAGGATTACTCGTCCTTTTAAAGTTAAAATATGATCTACTAACAGTACAAAATCTGCAGGGATATTTTTTGTTAAAACTTGCAGAGCCTTTGATTGTCCTTCAATTACATTTTTTGCAATGTCTAAATGATTCATAATTATATAAGTTAACTACTATGTGAGAAAATATCTATATTGTTCCAGCCGATCAAATCAAGGTTAGCCCGGGTGGGAAGAAAATCAAAAATCTCATGGGCAATCTTGTTTCTATTGAGTTCTATCAGGCGTTCAATTAATATAGCACGAAGTGAGTGAAGATATATGACATCCTTGGCAGCATATTCTTTCTGATCATTGCTGAGTTCATTTGCTCCCCAGTGAGATGATTGACACTGTTTGGAGATGTTAAGGTTGAGCAACTCCTTACACAAATCTTTTAATCCGTGACGATCTGTATAAGTACGTACCAGTTTCGAAGCGATTTTTGTACAGAATATATTAGTGAGGTCTATTTCTAAATATTTTTTTATTACAGCAAGATCAAATCTGGCATAGTGAAATATCTTGCCTCTATTTTCATCCAGTAGCATTTTCTTTAAGTTTGGAGCTCTATAATCAGTATTATCGAATTGTACCAATGACGAGTCGCCATCACCATTACTCATTTGAAGGACGCATAATCTGTCACGATGGAACTGTAGCCCCATGGTTTCTGTGTCAATTGCCAAGTCACCGGGCAGATGAAAATCATCTGGTAAATCATTTTTATATACTGTAACTCTGATAATAACCTCCTGGTTTTTGATATTATTCGTTTTCTTGTAAATTTTTGTTTTCTTCGGTTACAGGTGTTGCTTTAAATACCTTCTCCTTGGGAGAAGAAAGTCCGAGTACATTGCGTGTTTTCTCATCCAGCATGTCTCTGTCTAGTGAACCTGGTCGAAGCAGTTTTGTTCTATTCTCAATTTCTAATCTTTCAGCTCGCAGTAATTCCAATTTTTTATGTGAGTTTTCAAGTTCAGACTGAAGCTTAAAATAGGCTATAATACCTCTGCTGCCATAAATTGAATGCAGTACAAAATATAGTAGCATCATCAATATTAAAGCATTAAAAACTGTTTTTCTATTAAACTTGAATGACTTTGAATCTCTATACATCATTACGCTTATCTTACACCAATCCTTTATAAATGACTAATGAAATATAAAACAACAAGTGGTGCTGTTAGTATTATACTGTCGAACCTGTCGAGCATTCCACCGTGGCCTGGAATAATGGTTCCAGTATCTTTAACATTGAATTTTCTTTTAAAGTAAGAGACTAGAAGATCACTGGCTTGTGCCGTGATTCCAATCGTCAAGCAGAGTATACTCAGTGAAATGTTAGATGTAAAAAGCATGTAAGGTAAGTCATAGCTTGGAATCAGAGTCAGAAGATTAACCATAATTACTGCAGAAAGGACACCTATTATAAGTCCGCTGACTGTTTTATTAGGGCTAAGCTTAGATGCCAGTTTAGGGCCTTGGACAAGCTTGCCGCCAAACATTGCCATAACATCTACACTCCAGATTATTGTGAAGAAAGTAAATAATATCCACCCTGTTTGATCTATATATGAAATTAGTAATAGTGCGGCAATAGGTAAGGGGATTATTACCTGACCAAGGGCGTTAAATAGTTTGGAACTCCTGGTCATGTCATACCATTCAAATAGCATCAATGCTGCAATAGAATAAAGTAGCACGTACATTAATGGTCTAAATAGGAAGATGGCAACGATAAAAACCAGGCCAATGAAGATTCCCGATGCAGATCGGGTAAGGATATTTTTTTTATTCATTTTCTCTACCACCAAAATTTCTTTTTCTTTGTGAATAGTTTATTATAGCATCTTTTAAATCATTTTCATTAAAATCCGGCCAAAATTTATCTAAAAAATATAATTCTGCGTATGCTGCCTGCCATAATAGAAAATTGCTGATTCTATAAACTCCACTAGGGCGAATCAGCAAATCTACATCGGGCATTTCCGGGTCATACAGGAAATTCTGAAAACTTTCTTCAGTGATTGTAGTTACACCTGAGTCAATTGCTTTTTGACAGGCATTAACAATTTCATCTCTGCTTCCATAACCAAAGGCGATAGTTACCGTCATTTTAGAATTATGTTTTGTTGCATCTATTGCACTGTTTATTTTTTTTTGAAGATTCGGTGATAGTTTGTCTAAATTACCGATAATTTTCAATTTGATTTGATAGTCACTAAGCATTTTAGTTTCATTTTTAACATAGTAGCTAAGTAGCTTAAGTAGAATAGAAACTTCATTAGCAGGCCTTTGCCAGTTTTCTGATGAGAAAGCATATAATGTAAGATATTTTATACCTAGCTTAGATGAATAAGGTATCAATGATTTTGCAGTTTCTGCTCCTTTTTTGTGTCCTTCAGCTTTAGTTTTACCATGCTTGTTAGCCCACCGGGCATTGCCATCCATGATTATCGCCAGGTGATTTAAGTTGTGTCTCATTGTTTACTGTCTTATTTTTACTGGAAGTTGAATTTTTACAAGCAACCCTTTTAATTCTTTACTGTCATCTAATGTGATAGTGCCATAGTGGCCATTAATGATCTCCTTGGTAATTGCCAGGCCAAGTCCAACGCTTGCGAAATTATCCAGAGATCTGGACTTATCTGCTCGGTAGAAAGGTTTAAAAACCAATTTTCTATCTTTCTTCTTTATACCACTGCCATTATCTTCTATAGTAATAAATGCATTGTTGTCTTGAGAGTATACAGAAATTTTGACTTTTGTGGAGTATTTTAGCGCATTGCTAACCAGGTTAACAATAGCTCTTTCAAACGAATGTGGTTTTACTTGAATATGAACTGGAGTTTTACTTGTGTTAGTCTGAATATTATGATCGGGCCATTTATTAATTACATGTTCTGTAAGCCATGTATTTAAATCCAGTTCTTTAAATTTTTCTCCGCCTTCCCCACGCGCAAAATCCAAATAAGAGGACACCATGTGTTGCATGCTTTCAAGGTCATATTGTAACTCTTCTTTTTCTTCAGATTCATTCATCAATTCTACTTGCAGCTTCATACGCGTCAGCGGAGTTTTTAAATCATGTGAAATCATTGCGAGCATTTGGGTACGCTTGGCAGTTTGACGCTCGATGCGATCTTTCATTTTTAGGAATGCCAGTCCAGCACGCCTGATTTCTTTAGCACCAGAAGGTTTGTAGAAACTTATTTCATCACCTCGGCCATAGCTTTCAGCAGCATTAGTTAACTCAATTATTGATTTTATCTGGTTTTTTGAAAAAATTAACGAAACCGAGAGTAGCAGGATAGTAAGGAAAATAATCCACAATACAAAAATATATGTAGTCGGGTTAAGCAAAGATTTGTAAGGTAATTTAATTTGTAGTAAATCGTTCTCTATTTGCAGATAAAGTTTGATTCTACCGTTAGTATCTAAAATAACAACTCCTTCCTGACTGATTTTTTGCTTTAAAATTTTCTTGAAAATTTCCAACTCTGCTACGTATTTTGTTTGTGCTGGCGGAGGGGTTGCATCTGGTATAAATACATATTCAAAATTAAGATAGTTTCGTTTTTGATAGGGTTTACGATTGTAATTTTTAGTATGTATTAGGGAAGAGATTTCAGTTGCTATTAAACCGCTTGCATGTTGGGAAACGTTATACCAGTGGCGTTGATAAAACAAATACACTGCTATTAATTGCCCAATTAAAGTTGGCACAATGATTATCAGCATGAATCTTGTGAGCAAGCTTTTGGGAAGAAATTTTTTCTTAAGAGAGTTAGGTATAGAGAACATATCCCTGATTTCGTATGGTTTTTAAGAATTTAGGGTTTTTCGGATCGGATTCAATTTTATTTCTGAGGCGTACAATCTGTACATCTACAGAACGTGGATTCAAGGCTCCCATTTCTTTCAATAATTCCTCTCTGGAGATTACCTTATTGCTTGATTTTAACAAGGTGTCAAGCAGCTTTTCTTCTGAGGAACTCAGCCTGATACTTACATCATTTTGAGTAAATTCCTTTGTTAATAAATTATAATGATTATTACCAAATCTTGCTAATTGCTGTTCTTTTTTATGTCGGTTATGCGAATTAATGAGGTTATTAATTCTAAGCAGTAATTCACGCGGTTCAAAAGGCTTGGTAATATAATCATTTGCACCGGCTTCAAGTCCTCGTATTTTATCCTCAGGCTCAGAGAGTGCCGTCAACATAACAATGGGCATAATGTTGCCACTTGCCTTGATTTTAGCAGCAAATTCAAGGCCCGTTACTTCCGGCATCATGACATCAAGAATAATTAAATCATAAGTGAAATTAGATAGCAGTCTTATTGCTTCATTAGCAGAAATACTGGTCGAAACTAAAAAGTCATTTTGGGAAAGAAATTTCTTCAAAAGTTTTAGTATTCTGTTATCATCGTCCACTATTAGAATATGCTGTCTTTTATTCATCGTATTTTGTTTAATGAATTGTCAAAAATTAGTTGTTCTAGTAAATAATATAGTCTTAATTAAAAGAATTGACTAGTTCTTATTAAAAGAATTGACTAGTTCTTTGTTTCAACTTGAGCATAAGCAAGTATATTTATAGGTTTTAGTAGAATGGATTTCAACTCATCAGAAAAATTAGCTGAGTTTATCTGGATAAATGGTAAGATCATTCCCTGGGACGAGGCTTATGTACACGTCTTAACCCATAGTTTGCATTATTCGGGAGCTGTGTTTGAAGGTGAAAGGGTATATAATGGCAAAGTTTTTAAGTTGACAGAACATACGAACCGCCTCTTGAAATCTGCGGAATATATGCATTTGCAGGTGGATTATTCGTTGGAAGAAATTAAAGTAGCCACTGAAGATATTTTGCGTAAAAATAATCTACAAAATGCTTATGTCAGACCGTTAATATGGCGTGGAGCTGAGTCACTCGGGGCGTATAATCCAGTGCTTACAACTAACTTATTAATTCTGGCTCAAGAGTCAAATCCAAAATTTAGAAACGGTCTTAAGCTATGGGTTAGTCCGTGGCGTAAAATTGCTGAAAATGCAATTCCTGTGCAGGCTAAGTCTTCTGCGCATTATGCGATGCTATCTATCTCACAAAAACTTGCCCAGGATGCGGGTTATGATGATGCATTATTACTTGATCAGTTTGATGATATTGCAGAGTGTACTACAACAAATATATTTTTTGGCAGGGAAGGAGAGTTGGTAACACCTGTTGCAGACAGGTTTTTAAACGGCTTAACTCGTCAGATGGTTATAAAGCTTGCTAAAAATATAGGTATTAAAGTCAGGGAAGAAAGGATAAGTTTAGAAGATATAAAGGAATATGATACGTGTTTTGCAACGGGTACTTCTGCGGAAATACGAGGGATTTCGTCAATATATACTGGTAAGCAGAACATAGAATTTATTAATGACAAGATGGTTGCTATATTGCAGCAAGAATATGCAAAAATTGTTGGAAAGGAATTATGATGTTTAAAGGTGTGCTTACAGCACTAATTACTCCGTTTAAAGATAATAAGCTCGATTTATCAGCTCTTGGCAATCTACTTGAAAGGCAAATTGATGCTGATGTGGATGGCATTGTTGTTGGAGGGTCAACCGGCGAGGGTAGTAGCTTATCCGAAACTGAATATTACGAACTAATTAAAGAAGCAGTCAAATATAGCAACAGGCGTGTGGCAATCATTGCAGGGCTAACGGCTGTCAGCACATTTGATGCCACGCAGAAGGTTGCACAGCTATGCACGCTTGGAGTTGATGGTTTGATGTGTACTACGCCGCATTATATCAAGCCGGAACAGGAAGGTATCTTTTTACATTATAAAGCCATCAATGACGTAAGTAGTTTACCGGTGATGATTTATATCCATCCGGTTAGAACCTCTTGTGACTTATCTGATGAAGTATTGTTGAAGATTGCAAATCTTGAAAATATGGTGGCGGTAAAAGATGCCAGTAGCGATTTGGAAAAACCCTTGCGGATATTACCTCAGCTAAGCTCTGATTTTTATATGCTTACAGGCAATGATTCCAGTGTGCTTTCGTATAATGCCAATGGCGGGGTGGGATGCGTTTCAGTGATTGCCAATATTTTTCCTAAATTATGCAAAAAACTGGACAAGTTGTGGCGTGATGGAAACATCACTGAGGCTCTGGAGTTGCAGCAAAAACTTATACCGCTTTTTTCGGCAATTTTTGCAGAGAGCAATCCGATAGGTATCAAATATGCAGCTGTAAAAATGAATCTGTGTAATGATGAGATTAAATTGCCATTGACTCCTGCTCGCAAGGACACTACAAAAAAGATTGACCAGGCTTTGCTGGAGTTAATGATTATGGAAAAAAATGTCTGATTATAAGAGAATTGTAGCTCAGAATAAGCGTGTACAATTTGAATATTTCATTGAAGAAAGGCTTGAAGCGGGTATAGTGTTGACTGGTAGTGAAGTAAAATCCATCAGAGAGGGCAAGGCGGCACTAACTGACTCGCATGCTGCTGCAGATAATGGTGAGCTGTTTTTGTATAATTGCCATATTGCAGAATATGAAAAAGCTAATCGTTTTAATCACGCAACCCGTCGGCCTAGAAAATTATTACTTCATAAGAAAGAACTTCAAAAAATATTTGGTAAAATAAAATTAAAGGGTTACACTCTAATGGCTCTTTCCATGTATTTTAATAAGAAAAATATGATTAAGATTGAGTTAGGGCTTGCCAAAGGCAAAAAGCAGCATGACAAAAGACAGACAATTAAGGAAAAAGATTGGCAAAGAGAACAAGGGCGTATAATGAGGGATAAAGGATAATGAATATTACTCCAGACTATTTAATTGAAAGAAAAAGGACTAAGTGGCAATTAACAAAATGGAAAATTTTCGCTTTGGTACTCATCATACTCGTCTTTTTTATAGCAAGTAATAATTTGTCTCCTACTAACCGCATTACTGGCAGTGCATTCCCCGTGGGAGATCACATAGCGAGTGTAAGGATTAATGATATTATTTTTGATGATTTTAAACGCGTTAGAAAACTTGCAGAGATAGAAAAAGATAACAAGGTTAAAGCTTTAATTGTGAATATTAATTCACAGGGTGGTAGTGTTGTAGGGTCTGAGATGCTATATAATTCCTTGCGTAAAATATCAGAATCAAAACCTGTTGTAGTGGTGATGGAATCAGTGGCAGCTTCCGGCGGTTACCTGGCCTCTCTTGGCGGCGATTATATAATAGCGCATAATGGTACAATCACCGGCTCTATAGGGGTCATTATGCAATCTGCAGAAATAACAGAACTAGCCGAAATAATAGGGGTAAAATTCAATAATTTTAAATCTGATGAATTAAAAGCTTCACCAAATCCAACTGAAAAACTCACACCTGAGGCACGTCAGGCAACCATGGATAGTATTTATGAGGTTTATGATTACTTTATAGAAATTGTTGCAACCAGAAGAAATTTAGACTTGGAATATGTTAAGAAGCTTGCAGATGGCCGTATTTATTCTGGTCGTCAGGCTCTTGATTTAAAACTGATTGATGCCATTGGTAATGAAGATACCGCACTGAAATGGCTACAGGAGCAAAAGGGAATTTCTAAAGATTTGAATGTAGTGGATGTAAAATTGAGTCGAAAAGATAAGTTGATTGATATTTTAATGGAAGATTTTCAGACAAGTATTTCTAATTTCTTCTCATTTAGTTTTAAAGGTCTAAAGTCCATTATTTAAACAGGTAGTTAGCAATGGCAACAACAAAAGAGTTAGTAGAAAATCTTACAAGAAGGCTTGATTATCTTAGCCTTGAAGATGCACGGTATGCTGTGGATTGTATTTTAGACTATGTCAAAGAAGAACTTGCCAAAGGAAATAGGGTGGAAATACGAGGTTTTGGTAGTCTGTCCATTAGAAAGAGAAAATACCCTGGTAGAGATGAAGAATATAATACCATCTATTATCGCATGTCGAAGAACGTTCAAGAAAGTTTGAATCGTTAAGAGTTGGTTGACCTGTTCTTAAATAGATGTGAGTTTTGGTTACGCGCACGTACAGCTTCTGTTTTATGGAGGTGTTGCAAGATGAAGTTTTTTGCATCAACCTTGGGAATGCCTGCCTAAAAAGAACTTCAAGCGTACTTTCCGTCATTGCGAGGCCTCTTGAGGCCGCGGCAATCTATCGGTACCTAGCTGCGCTAAAACCCTACGGCGAAACTACTTGACATCGTAAAAGATTCAAAATCTTCTTTTAACTCTAAATGACAAATGGACTGCCCGCAATCGCTAACGCTTCCTCGCAGTGACGTTGGCATGGGTGAGGATTCAAGGACAGGTATGATCAACGAAATGCATAAAAAAACCATCTTGCAACACCCCTTTTATATTTTATTTAATCTATAGATCCAGACCAATCAGGGTCAGAAGCATCGCTTGGGGTTGGTATGATGCGCTCATTATGGCCGGTAAAATCGATGCTATATATGCGGTTCAGGCCTTTTGTTTTTTTATTCAAAGGCGGCATTCCTTTGGTGAAGACCATAACCCTGCCATTATTAGCCCATGATGGGCTTTCTACTAGATAACCACTTGCAATTAAGCGTTCGGTATTCCTGTCTCCAGGCACTTCCGGTCGCATTACACCAATAGTAAAGCCGTAATCACGGCTAATTTTAGTAAAGGCAAGATAATTTTTATTAGAAGACCAATTTGGTTCGGCATAAGACCCACCACCGAAACTGATTCTTTTCCTATTCAACCCATTTCTATTCATAACTAAAATTTGACGGGAACCATAGGCATCTGAGTTAAAGGCAATTTTACGGCCGTCTGGTGAATAGCTAGGAGAAGTATTAATGCTAATACCTTTTGTAAGCTGTCTGGTTCGCTTATTTTTAAGATTGATTTCATAGATATGTGTTGAGCCATCTTCAGCAATTGACATAATGGCACTTTTGCCATCAGGCGAGAATCTGGGAGCAAATGACATGCCACGGAAGTTGCCGACAAGTTTATTTCTGCCACTGCGTAGATTTAGAATATGAACTTGTGGAATACCGTTTTTGTAGGAAAGATATAATATCTCTTTGCTATTTGGTGAAAACCTGGGGGTAAGCACTAAATCTGAGCCGTCAGTCAAATATCGATGGTTTGCTCCATCCTGATCCATAATAGCCAGGCGTTTTATACGCTTAAGGTATGGATCGCTCTCGGAAACATAGACAATTCTGGTATTGAAATAACCCTCATAGCCGGTAATTTTTTGATATATTGCATCAGAAATTTTATGTGCAACACGTCGCCATAAAGCTTTGGGCAGTTCAAATGATTCACTAAGTATTTGACGTTCCAAAATACTATCCCAGAGTATGAATTTTACCTGTAGTTTCTTGTCTGATATAAGGATAACTTCGCCATTGACCAATAAGTTAGCATTAATTTGCTGCCATGCTGCAAAAAGCGGTGTGTGTCCCGTTCCTATTTTTTGTTCGATAAATGCAGCCGGAGAGATTGGCCTGAACACTCCTGAGGTACTGAGGTCATTGGAGATCACTTCTATAATATCTTTTGCTATTTTTAAATCAGCAGGATCAACTCCAGCGAAGTTATTAATAGCCAGCGGAATAGGGTCAGCGTGACCGCTGGTTATACGAATAGTATTATCTGCCGATACATTCAAAGAGAATAGGTAGATAAAGATTATCAGGAAAAGGTTTTTCATATTTTTTGTATTCTAAAAATAGATTGTATTATTACCAGTTGTTAGGAGAAAATTCTATCTTTAATTTCTTCCAACTATCATAACGATTTGGTAATAAATTTTCAAGAGGGCTTGCTTGTTTGATGGCTCGTCGTGCGCTTTCTTCAACAAGTGTACAGGTTGATCCTGAATTTGGTGGACATACTACTTTTATAACAGGGTTTTCTTCTATAGTACCATCTTCTTCAACATAAACAATCATAACCACCTTGACTGTTTCCAAATTTTGAGCTCCGACAGGTTCACGCCAATGCTGTTTTATTTGTTGTTTGATGATCAGATTTTCCGTGATTGACAAAGGTACAGTTTCATCATAGTCCATTCCTCTGGAATATTTATCTCCAGCTTTCTGCCTGGAAGAACTTTTCGTGCTTATCTTTGCCTCGCTGCCTTCTGATTCCTGTTCCAGATTTTTCAATATTGCATCGATGGCATCTTCATCTTTTTTGGGAATAGATTTAGGCTTCTTTTTTGGTTTTGGCGTTGGATTTTTTGCTTTTGGAGGCGTTAGTGCTTTTTCTTTTATGACAGCCTTTTCAGGTACTTTTTTTTCTATTTCCTTCTTTGGAGGCGTTGGAGTCTCAGTTTTTGGCTCAGGCTTTGCTTCAGTTTTTGTTTTTTTTATTAATCTTGATTTTTTAGCTTCTTTTGCCAGTCTTGCAGATTTGCTCTCATTCTTAACATTAACAATTTCACTTAATGGCAGTATCTCAAATGTTAGTGCATCTTTTTCTTCCGGAAGCTTTTCAAAAAAGGCTGGGAAACCAAAAAAAAACACTGCAATTAGTATGAGATGCAAGAGGGTAGATAAAATTATAGCCCCTTGAAATTTTTTACTTTCTTGACTTATCATTTATGCTTTATATCTGAAATAAGGGCAACTTTTGTAAAGCCGGCATTATGAATGTGCGCCATTGTTTCAACGATTACTCCATAGGAAACATTCTTATCGCCTTTTACAAAAATTCTGGTATCTGTCTGTTCTTTGGTAATATCTTTTAGCTTTTGAATTAAATTATTCTGATCAATCTTGCTGTCAAAGATAAAAATCTCTGCATTTTTATCAATGCTAATTACTAATGGCTTAAACTGCCCGGATACTGCAGCAGAATCAGTCTCAGGCAGATCAACCTCTATGCCGGCAACCAGCATTGGTGAGGTGATCATAAAAATAATCAGTAATACCAGCATCACATCAACCATTGGGGTGACGTTGATTTCACTCATAAGCCGCCGACGTCTTTTGAAAGAATTATGTCCTTGAATATTTATTGCCATAATAATTACATTTTTTCTTCATCAATGGCTCGGGATATCAATGAGTTAAGCTCTCCGATGAAATCATCAACCCTGTTATTGATAGTATCTATTTCAGAAGATAGGTAATTATAGAATATGGTAGCTGGAATTGCAGCAAATAGACCTATAGCTGTTGCAAGTAAAGCTTCGGCAATACCTGGTGCAACTACTGCTAAAGTCGTGTTTTTAGAGGATGCTATTGATTGGAAGCTATGCATGATGCCCCACACAGTGCCAAATAGACCAAGAAATGGTGCAGATGAACCAACTGTTGCTAAAAAACCAAGTTTAGTTTCCAGCTCTTCCATCTGGCGATTTCGGGATAGATACATTGAGCCGGTAACCCTGTCTTTTTGACCAATTCTAAGGGAATCAGATTTTTTGCTATCAGTGCCTTTCCCCTTCTTACATTCCTTTATAGCACTGACAAAAACAGCTGATAATGGATTATCGATAGATTTTTTGATCTTTTCATATAGCTCATCAAGCACTTGCCCGGACCAGAATGATTTTTCAAAAGATTTCATTTTTTTCTTCAGTAGGGAATATTGCAACAATTTGCTGATAATAATTGCCCAGCTCCAAATAGAAGCTAAAACAAGAAGCACTATTACGGACTTACCAATAAAGTCAGATGATAATATTAAAGAGATAATAGACAGGTCAGCAGTGCTAGCAGTGGTAACGACTTGCTGAGTGGTTTCTTGAAGTGCCATAAATATTAATTTCGCTTGTGTTTAAGTGTGATTACACAGTAAATTTTCTACAGTGTATTCTTATCAGAAGCCAACATTATACTTAAGTTAATCGTTTTCGTAAACAAAATCTTTTATTTCTGGAACAATGATATTTCTAAATTTGCTGCCGCTAAAAGATCCATAGTGACCAACTCCTTTTTGCAAATAATATCCTTTTTTAGTATCAGGAATATTTTTGCACAAATTTAAGGCTGCTTTAGTTTGACCTACTGCTGCAATATCGTCATTTTCACCTTCAATTCCAAGTAGGGCACATTTGGTGATTGCTGTTAAATCCACTTTTCTTCCTCTTGAAATGAATTTACCTTTTGCCAGTGAGAAATCATGGAATACTTCCTTGATTGTTTGCAGATAAAATTCAGCTGTCAAGTCCATAACAGATAGATATTCGTCGTAGAAACTCTTCTGCTTTTCGGCTTTCTCATCATCTTCGATAAGAAGATTTTTGAATAAATCAACGTGAGATGTAATATGATTTTGTAAATTCATAGCCATGAATCCTGCAAGCTGAAGGAATCCCGGATATACTCTGCGCCGATGCCCGGGGTAATTTGGTGGTACGTTTGTTATTAGAGCTTGGTCAAACCATTCAAGATTTTTATCAATTGCAAAGTCATTTGGTTTTGTTGGATTTTTCCTGGCATCAATTGGACCACCTATCAAGATCATGGATTTTGGTACATGCGAGTCTTTATCTGCTGACATAATAGCTGTAGCTGCTAAAACAGGTACAGTTGGTTGGCACACTGCAAGAACATGCACATTTGACCCAAGAAATTTTATATAGTTGATTATATAATCAATAAAATCATCTAGGTCAAAGCTGCCGTTAGTAATTGGAATTTGATTTGCATCTATCCAATCTGTGATATATACATCAAAAAATGGAAGAGTATCCTGTACTGTTCCACGCAGCAAAGTAGCGTGATGACCAGCCATAGGTGCGATAATTAGCAATTTTGGCTGTGTTTTTTTAAAATTCGGTTTAGTAAAATGTTGCAAATGACAAAAAGTATCTTTGCAAATAGTGCGCTCCTGAATTTGTTGCTCAAGACCATCTACCAAGCACCGAGTAATACCAAACTGAGGTTTCTTGTACTTTCTTGTAATACGTTCGGCGATTTCAATACCAGCCTTCATCAATGCTGCGTAATGTGTTTTACCAAATGGGTTATTAGAATGTTCAAACCATTGCTGCATTGCCATCAAACCGAATCTTGTAGGCGATATATTACTTCTGCTTGCTTCAATTGCTGTATAAAGATGGTTGGTATCGGGAATAAAATATTGCATTATTATATCTTAATTTATCTAAAAGTAACCGACCAAATAATAAGCCAATTCCTCATTCTATCATAATTATTACATTAATGTTTACCGAATCTTATGATTTGTCTTAATTTATTAATAATTGATGTTTTTGCAAATAATTTGTTATCTAGTTTTATATTTATATCTACTGCAATACATGCTAATACTATAGCTCATAAAAGAATAACTTATTTTTACCGTAATGAAGAAGAAAATTGTAGCGTTAGTTGGTCGCCCAAATGTCGGTAAGTCAACGCTATTTAATAGGCTGAGCATCAGAAAAAAAGCCATAGTGCATGATAAGCCTGGAGTTACCAGGGATCGTAAGTACTCTGATGCAAAAATTGGTTCAATGGAATTCACTGTTGTTGATACTCCTGGTCTTGAGGAATCAGAAGAAGGGAAGCTTGAACATCGTATGATGCAACAAACAATGATTTCTATCGCAGAAGCTGATCTTGTATGTTTGATCATTGATAATGAGGCAGGAATTACACCGGCTGATAAATTCTTCGCCGAGTTTGTTCGTAAATATAGTAAAAATCATATACTTATAGCAAATAAATCAGAAAAACGATTCAACCATGACAAGGAATATTATCGTATTGGTTTTGGTGTGCCGGTACCGATTTCTGCTGAGCATGGTCAAGGGCTTGCTGATCTTTATGATGCGATTGCCGAAAAAATTGATACTGAAGATGGCGAAGAGATATCTGATCCAATAACGGGCAACTGCGTACAAATAGTAGTAGCCGGCAGGCCTAATGTAGGTAAGTCAACATTTGTAAATGCTATTGTTGGTGATGAGAGGATGTTGACAGGGTCTGAGGCAGGTATCACACGTGAGTCGGTAGAAATTTCCTGGAAATATAAGGGACAAAATATTAAATTAATTGATACTGCCGGGCTGAGAAAGAGAGCGAATGTAAATAAAAGTTTGGAAAAAATGTCCACAGGGGATACAATAGGGAGTATAAAATTTGCCAATACGGTTATTCTAATGCTTGATGCGACTATTGCTTTGGAACATCAGGATTTAACCATTGCCAATTACGTTATAGATCAGGGAAGAAGCTTGGTAATTGCAGTCAATAAATGGGATTTAGTCCGTAAAAAACGTGAGTATGAAGAAGAGTTTGCCTACCGTGTGGAAACTCACCTATCGCAGGTAAAAGGGATTCCTGTAGTGTATCTTTCATCTATAGACCAGATAAAAACTACAGAGGTTCTGGATAAATGTATAGATATCTACGAGCTATGGAATAAAAAGATATCCACAAGTAAGCTTAATGAGTGGTTAGAATTTGTACTTGAAAAACACCCGTTGCCAATTCAGAAAAAATTAGGACGCAGGGTACGAATCAAATATATTACCCAAACCAAGACAAGGCCACCAACATTTAAATTATTTACCAACGATCCTACCAGTATAACAGATGCTTATAAGAAATACTTGATGAACTCTTTGCGTGATGACTTTGAAATGGCCGGGGTACCTATCAGGTTACAATTCATTAAATCTGATAATCCATATTCCAGGAAAAAATGACAAAATCAGTCTTACTAACCAGATCAGATTCAGCAAATGCGCAGCTTAAGGAGCGATTGCAACAATATGATTATGAATTGTTAGAGTGTAGTCTCATTGAATATGAGTTACAGCAGATTGATCTGTCGGAGCTTGAAAAATTCACTGATCTTGTCATAACCAGTTTTTTTGCAGCAAGCAGTCTTCCATCTGTGCCTTCTAAAGGAATGCATGTGTGGGTAGTTGGAACAAAATCTGCAAAAATTATTGGGGAAAAAGGCTATAATATTAAATTTATTGCTCAATCTGCTGAAAGTTTGAAAAAACAAATTCCAGAAGAAATCTATGAGAACACAATCTATTTGTCTGGTAATCATATAACAGTTAATATGCCTGCGCCAATCATGCGAAGAATTTTTTATAAAGTGACTTACAGAGAGTCACTTTCTCAAAAGCAAATCTTACGTTATAAGCAAGGCATTAATTATATATTGATATATTCAGAAAATTGCGCAAAAACCCTGATAAAATTATTACTGGAAAATAATTTGATGAATTATCTGGAAAATACTACCTATATTGCTATAAGCTCAAAAGTTGAAAAGGTAATAAAGCACCATTTCAGGAATACTCAAATATGCCAAGGCGATGATTTAATGCTAGAATATTTAGAAAAACAATGACTGAACAGACAAAATCAGAAAAAAAGCAGGTTTCTCACAAGAAGAAAAGTAATTTTTTTAGAAATTCTGTTTTTATAATCACGGTGCTATTCATTGCAGGAATCTTTCTGGTTAAACAAATAAGGCCTGATTTGATTGAAAAGATTTATCCTCAGGCCGGCTCATCGGGAGATACTAACGTGAGCCAGGAATTTACTCCGGATTCTGATCTGGTTAAAGAAGCACTTCAGGAAGTTTATTCTTTTGGTCCTGAACCACCGCTTTTAAGCTTTTCTCCTGAAGAAGAGGAAAGTGAGGAAGAGGAAATGGTATCAGAGATAATAGATCCATACGAAAAAATTATAACATTTGAAAAGTCAAATTCTTCGCTGCTAAATACTAGGCTAAAGAGTAATCTTAATGAGTATAGGCTTTATCTTGCCAATATAAATAAGTTGATTACAAAATTTGAGGCAGACAAGCGCTATGATTTGGAGCTACAAAAATTGAAAAAGCAAAAAATGCCTTCATATATAGAAGAAACTGTATCATTGTTAGAGTTCTACAATAAGCAGCTGGCAAGTAATATGGCAACTGATAATGAAGTAAAACCATTTGATTCAAAAATTCTAGCCAAATTTGTAAAAATAAGAGAAAGTTTAGATGTTTTGATAGATTATATTTTTTCTTCTGATCTACAGGAGAGTTTTATCAATAGGTAGTGTGGTTTTGGTTATTATTTAAGCTTTAGTTAAAGAGATGATTAGATTTTTAATTTTATGTACAATATTTTTGCTGTTATACCTTGGGTTCAACGCTATTGGTGAGTATGATTCCAGCCTGCAATTTACTGTTTTTGATTATCAGATTGAAACTACGCTGTTTGCTTTTGCGACAGTCTTCATTGCAATTCAATTAGTGCTGATGATCTGTCTGAAGCTTATCTTTGTAATTTTTGATATGCCTCAGCTATTCAAGGAGAAATGGTATAAAAGAAAGCTGTTGAAAGTTAATAAAAAGCTACTGTATATTCTCACAGAATTATTAATGGGTAATAGAAAAAAATCTATAGAGCTAACAAATAAACTGGTACCAGACCTTGACAATGAGAATAAGGAAGTAACCAATTTACTGTTAGCAGAGGCCGAAGAAGAGTTCGATAAGAAGATTCAGTATTTGCGTAATTTAATTGATAAAAAGCATTATAGTGTTTACGCAGCAAAAAAACTTGCTGAAATTTTTTATAAAAATATGCATCATAAACAGGCCGAAGAGTGTGCATTAAAAGCGTTTAACGAAGACGATACGGACACAGAATTAATGCTTATTTTGATCCGCATATATGCATCTCTTGGATCATGGCCAAAGCTGGTGTTTATTGTCTCCAAGCTTCAAAGAGCCGATTCTAAATTGTTAGAAGAAAATGCATCCGAGATTGCTGAATTTTATTACGCTGCAGCAAAATCATATTTACAGTCTGGTTCAGATAATGAAGCAATTAACTACCTGGAGTCAGCATTAGAGCTGCATCCTGATTATCTGGAAGCTCTAAAGCTATTTACTGAACTTTCTACAAATAGCAAAAATACAGCTGCAATTTTGAAAATATTAAAAGCTGCTTTTTTAGCAAGACCCTGTTTTGAGATTGCTAGAATGTACGCAGCCAGTTCCAGGGGTTCTGCTGATGCAATTTATGGTACGCTTGCCGGAATTGTGGCTCCTGTAAAATACCCGGATTTATTTCTGGCTCTCGCTGCTTATCTTGAGCTGTTTGAGAAAATAGCTGAAATTAAAGAACCGAAGCTAATTTCTTATGAATCTTCTGCTAAAAATTTAGATATTTAAAAAAACGGCTCAAAAGCAACTGTCATTGCAAGCCTTCATATTTATAGTTCAATATATTGATGAAAATACTAGATAACAGGCAGAAAGAAATAATGCAGCTTTGTAGGCAATTAGCACTCTCTATCAAGCCAAATACATTTCTCAGAAAAGTTAAAAGTCTGTTTTATAAAGAAAAAATTCCTAATGGTGTATATATGTATGGTAGCGTAGGTAGGGGCAAGACCATGCTAATGAAAATGTTCTATGAAGAAGTTCCAGTGAATAAGGAAATTATTCATTTTCAGAAATTCATGCAAGAACTGCATATAAAGCTCCACCTGCTGCAAGCCAGGTCAGCGCATAGAGTTGTACAGGAGTTAGCTGCAGATATTGCCAGCAAAGCTCAGGTGGTTTGTATGGATGAGTTCGAGATCAAGGACATTACGGATGCAATGATTATCATGCGGCTATTTCGGCATTTGGCCAGACGCAGGGTATTTATCTTCTTAACAACCAATATCATGCCGGATGATTTATATAAGGATGGCTTGCAGAGAGAATCATTTTTGCCCTTTATCGAGATGATTAAACGGAAATTCCAAATTTTATATTTAGATACTGATAAAGATTATAGATACGATTCCCTGGTAAATATAAAAAACAGAATTTTGTATCCTGCCAGTGACAAAACGCATGAAGAGATAAAAGGGATAAAGCAGGAGCTTTGTGATGAGGCAGAACTCTCCAGGGCGAATGTAAAGGTGTTTGGTCGAGAGATAAATTTTAAGCAAGCTCATCAAAATATTTTATTTACAAATTTTGACGAGTTGTTCAGTCGCGATTTAGGCTATGCGGATTATGTGAGTATTTGCGAGCATTTTAAAATTATTGTACTGGAATCGGCCAGAATAATCGCCGAGGATGAGATGAGTATCATTACACGTTTTATCAATTTTATTGATAATGCATATTTTTATAAAGTGCTATTATTTATGGAAATTGAGTGTGACCCTGTGCAAATATATACAAAAGGAAAAAGAATAGGGGAGTTTGCCCGTACAATCTCCAGATTGAAAGAGATGAACTCCCCTGATTATTTAAACGAAGATTTATGAGTTTCCAGATGATGAATTTTGACAGACCCAAATTTATTACTTTTGAAGGCGGTGAGGGGAGCGGTAAATCTACTCAAAGCAAAATGCTACATGAGTATTTACTGTCAAAGGGTATAAAAACTATACATACCAGAGAAGTTGGTGGCACAGTAGAAGCTGAGAAAATTCGCAATTTACTGATTTATTCTGAATTAATGTCAATGTCAGAGCTACTATTGGTAATGGCTGCGCGTTATGAGCATATAAATAAAGTAATTATACCGGCATTACTTGAAGGTAGTTGGGTGATATGTGATCGCTTTGTTGACTCGACTGCCTGTTACCAATCTGGAGAATCAGGTTTAACATTAGAGGATATATATCAACTGCATAAAAAACTGATGACAGCTAACTGCGATAATGAAGCTGAAAACACCGCTTATCCAAAAGTTAGGATTCGTAAGTTTGTTTCGCAAGGCATCATGCCGGATTTGACATTCTTTATGGATATTCCACCTGAGCTGGGACTTAAAAGGGTAGCGGCCAGAGGCGATGCAAATAAGTTTGAGAGTAAAAATATTTCCTTCCACCGTAAAATATATAAGCGTTTCAAAAGCATTGAATCTATGTACCCAGATCGATTCCTGCCCATAGAATGTATTGACAAAACTATTAAAGAAATACATGAGGATATTCTTGATAAAATTTTTCATACCAATATTTGAAATTAAAAGCTAAAGAAGCGATTTTACGTGGAACTTACGCCGTACCTACTGTCGAATAGATTGCGAGCCTCTTCCTTCGTGTTATTGCGAAGGAGCTACTATCGACTGCAGCAATTCATTTATCATTTAAGGATTTAAGAACATTATTTTGAATCTCTTGCAGTATACAAGCTAAGTTCTGCCAGAGGGTCTTAGTTCAGCTAGAGATATCAGGTAGATTGCCGCACCCCTAAAGGGGTTCGCAATGACGATATTGTTTTCTTTTTCGTCTACTTGTAAGGGAAAACCAGCGACTGTGGCAGCTCACTCATCGTCGCAAAATTAAAGTTTCATATAATTTAGTGTATCTATTAATGGGGTTAAAAATCACTATTTGACATCGTAATTTAATGAGCATAGGATGCATTCATTAATACCAGAGGTGCTTTTAGAGGTGCTGAAACTGATTCATATTTAAATTTGTGAATTGGTTTTTGTCTTCTTAAGGCTGAGATAATACTCTTATAACCTGCTCCAGGATAATGCCTGCGTAGGGAGGTAAAGATTCAGTTGTTTCAGGATATGGCTAATGCTGTAATATCTGAGGCGTCTTCTCTGGTATTTGAATTTTAAACAAAATACCGGAGGGCTTATATGCAATATTTTTCTAAAAAAGATTTCATTATTCTGCTTGGTAATGCTGTTGACCATTTTGATACCTCAATATATTTTTTCCTGGCTCCTGTTATAGCACCATTGTTTTTCCCGCATTCTGATCCTGTAGTCGCTTTGATCATGGCATACGGCATACTTGCTACATCCATAGTAACCAGACCGGTTGGCACATATGTATTTGGTATGATTGCAAAAGATAGTGGGCCATCTAAAGCTCTTTCACATTCATTGATTGGAGTTGGTATGGCAACGCTGATGATTGGCGTGTTACCGGACTATCATACTATTGGTATAATGGCTCCAATTTTGCTAGTTATATTCAGGATTTTTAGAGAGGTTTTTGCAGCTGGTGAGAGTGCAATTGCAAAATTATATATTTTGCAGGATAAACCGGAAAAAGAAGCATTCAGAAGCTCTTATCTATACCAGACATCAACAATTTTCGGTAGTGTACTGGCGTCACTTGCTGCAACATTCGTGCATTATCTTGATATCGCAAATGGCTGGAGAGGAGTTTATTTTCTCGGTGGATCTGCTGCAATTATTGGCTATATTTTACGCAGGGTTTCTATTGTAATACCCGAGAGGCACTCTAAAAAACTGCTTGAATTTTATGGACATGGTGGCATAAAAATCTTATGGAATCATAAAATTGATCTGCTGCGTATAGCGATTGTCAATAGTTTTTCTCACCTCACTTATGTTATTCCGTTTGTAACAATGAACCATTTGATACCTCTGATTACTGACATTGAACTGAAAACCATGATGGCAATCAACAGTTTTATGCTAGTGTTCGATATGGTTGCCATACCTTTTATAGGCAGGAATATTGCTCGCTTTAATCCAAATGCTGTTATGATAATTTCCAGTTCGGTATTAGCACTTACTATTATTCCGGTGTGGTATTTTATTGAAAATGCTTCACTGGCTTATATTACTTTTGTCCGGTTCTGGATAGTGATTTGGGGTATAGTATTTTTATGCCCTTTAAATTTATGGTGTAGTGATCAAATAAAAGGCAGTGAGAGATACATGATTGTTGGCATGGGAACAACCCTGGGAGCAAGCGCAATAGGTAAATTGACGCCGTCAATTTGCCTTGCATTATATTATGCTACAGAATCTTATATGTCAATTGCACTCTATATAGCCTGCATGTTTACTGTAGCAATATTTGTAATAAAAAACTAAAGATTTTATAAATAGTATAATATTAAAAATATAAATATTTAGTTTAAATAATTTTAATAATAAAAATTTTAATTTTATTATTAATAATCCACTAAAATTACAATTAGTAATTATAATTTTATTTAAGATTTATTTTATATAAAAATAAAGAAATTTATTAGAATTATTGGTCACTAACTTGTTGGTTACTAGTACTGTTAATTCTTATAAAATAATAGTATTATCTATTTTATTTAACTATTTTTTATAATATAATTCTATAATTAAATTAATATTTTATTGTTATTATATAATAAATTTATTATCTTTATGGTATTAAAAAGTTAAATTATTATAACTTTATAGTTATAATAAAATAGTGGTGTTATTACCTTGTATAATAAATTAACTATCTTATTTTATCCTAAATTATATTGTATTAAAGTAAATATATTTTAAGAAATGATGCCATACTCTACATGCGAATTTAAATGACCTTGTTTAAAATGATAAGAGTTAAGTTCAATCTATTTATATAAAGCAACAATTAGATGCATATTCTTTGCTTTTGTAGAGCTTCAGGAGTATAAATAGTGAGGATAAGAAGATAATCTGAACTATGCAGCAGGAGCAGGAATCTCAAGAAGTATCGCCTAAGACCATTTTGGCTTTTTTTGCGATGGTTGTTGGAATGTTTATGGCAATTCTGGATATTCAGATTGTCGCTAGTTCCCTGTCAGTAATTGCAGCTGGCTTGTCAGCTTCTGGAGATGAGCTATCCTGGATTCAAACCTCATATTTAATTGCTGAAGTCATTATTATTCCAATAACGGGATTTGCTGCACGTCTGCTATCTACCAGGATTTCATATTTTATTGCTGCATTTGGCTTCACCGTAATGAGTGTTTTATGTGCTCTTGCCTGGAACATTGAATCGATGATTATTTTCAGAGCATTGCAAGGTTTTTTCGGTGGAGCTATGATACCGACCGCATTTGGTGCGGTATTTGTTATTTTTCCCAAGCGAATGCATGGCAAAGTCACTATGATTATAGGTTTAGTGGTCACTGTAGCACCGACAATCGGCCCGACTCTTGGCGGATATATTACTGAGGCTATTTCCTGGCATTTTATGTTTTTGCTTAATGTGATACCTGGAATTTTTGTCTGTACGACTGTATTCCGGTATGTAGATTTTGATAAACCCAATTATAAATTGCTCAAAAATTTTGATTTTCTTGGTATTCTTTTGATGATATTAAGCCTTGGTTCTTTGCAATACGTGCTAGAAGAAGGAAATAAAAAGGATTGGCTACAAGATAATCATTTATTATTCCTTTCTATATTGGTTGTTGTTACTTTCGTGTGGCTGTTAATCCGGGAGCTAACTTGCAGGAATCCGATTATTGATTTAAGTGCGTTTAAAAATAAGAATTTTAGTTTTGGCTGTGTTTACTCGTTCATACTTGGAGTGGGTCTATATGGCAGTGTGTATTTGTTACCATTATTCCTTTTTACAATACTGGCTATAATACCCTGCAAATTGGCATTACAATGATAGTAACCGGTGTTTTTCAATTTGTATCTGCACCACTTGCCGGCAAAATGTTTGATTCTGGAATGGATAAGAGAATTATTTTAACAATTGGCTTTGCCACGTTTGCTTATGGCTGTTATTTAAATAGCTTTTTAACAGCAGACGCTGCCTATTGGGAGTTGTTTATCCCACAGATGGTTAGAGGTTTGGCACTGATGTTCTGCTTTATGCCAATTAATGATTTGGCTCTTGGCACAATGCCTAAAGATGAGGTTCAGAATGCCAGTGGCCTTTATAACCTTACCAGAAATTTGGGAGGAGCAATCGGTCTTGCGATTATCAATAGCCTTATTATCTCAAAATCCCAAATTTATGCACAAAGCATGAAGGATAATATGCCGATTACTTCACCGCAAGTACAGGAGCGACTGGAATTTTTTACTCAATCTTTGATTGGTAGAGTGAATGATCCTGAAACAGCAGCATTTCAATTATTGGATAATGTGGTGATGCGTGAGGCTTTTGTAATTGCAATTAACAATGTGTTTGTTATCATTGCTATGTTATTTTGTATGGGAATGATATTAATTCCATTTTCTTCAACTCCAAAGATGGAAACTAGCGCACATGCTCATTAAGCTTATTTTGTTTTTTATATCAATTGCTGTTTGGACTGGTCTTACTGGATTTCACGCAGAGCCGCAACTCGTAATTTTTATGTTTGTAGCACCGCTGCTTGCTTTTATTTTTGCACTTAAGCTCAAATTATTACCCGATAAAAATGCTTTTAAAATCGGTAGCGTAGTTTATTTTATTTGGCTGTTGAAAGAGATATTAATGTCTGCTATTGCGGTTGTAAAAATTGCCTGTCGTAAAAACTTAAGGATTCAGCCGGTTTTGGAGCCTATAAAATCTATCCAAAAAACAAATATGGGAATTGTTACGTATGCAAATTCAATAACGTTAACGCCAGGTACGGTAACTCTATCTGTAGAAGGTAATACACTTCTTGTACATGCTCTTGATTTAAAATTTATGCATGATCTGCAAGAAGGCGAAATGGATAATAAAATTAAAAAAGTAATAAAATAAATATGTTAAATATCTGCTTGATTCTTGTACTGATTTTTTCTGCCATAGTTATCTGCGGAGCTTTCCTGCAACGGGATATCTTTATTAAATTACTATTTCTCAATACCGGTACAAGCATAGCTGCTTTGTTTATCTGTTTCCTTGGTTCCTTTAAGGTTAATAGCTCGTATATTGATATTGCTCTTATCTATTTCCTGTTAAGTGTGGTTGCAACAAATGCATATCTGAAATATTTCCTGCAAAAACATAAAAATGAAACCCCTGATGTATCCTAGAATAACTATCCTTGGCTGCGGGCTAAGTGGTATGATTACCGCACTTGGTTTTGCAAGTCATAATATTGCAACTACTATAATTGAAGGCCGTTCCAGTGATCATAAGGATTTTTTCAGTGATATCAGGACAACTGCCCTGACTTCGTATTCAAAAAGTTTTTTTAAAAATATTGGTATTTGGGACGGGCTTGCAAAAATATCCGGCCCTTTTAATGATATTTACGTAGCTGACAATAAAGCTCCAGAAATGCTGCATTTTGCTTCATCAGAGCTTGAAGCAGGAGAAGTAATGGGACATTTAGTACAAAACACTGACTTTAAAAAAGCTTTGTTTGGCTTTGTATCGGCTAGTAAATTAATTAATGTAGTTGAAGATAGCTCGTATGAAATAACTAAAAATACTCCACAGGAGTGTAAGTTAATTTTAAATGATAAAACCAAACACGAATGTGATTTGCTTGTCGTTTGTGATGGGCGCAGGTCACAAGCAAGACAGAAATATTTTAGTATTGATACAGAAAAGTCATATAATCAGCACGCAATAACATTTATTGTTCATCATGAAAAATTGCATGAAGGTACTGCAGTTGAACACTTTATGCCAACCGGGCCATTTGCCATATTACCTCTTAAAGATCAGAATTTTTCTTCAGTTGTGTGGACAATCGATTCAGATAAGAAAGATGCGATTATAAATCTTCCAGGAGATGAGTTTACATATCTGGTTCAGCAGAATTTTGGTGAATTTCTTGGTAAGGTAAAAATAAGAGGAGAAGTTGCGGCATTTCCTCTTATAGCCTATGAGACAAAGCAATATTATAACAAAAAAATTGTCCTGGTTGCAGATACTGCGCATATTGTGCATCCATTGGCAGGGCAGGGATTAAACCAGGGAATTAAAGATATTGCCGGTTTAATTTCACTTGTGCTGGAATATGGAGCTAGCCCGTATATGCTTGCGCAATATCAAAAACTACGCAGAAGCGATAATAATAATATGCTTGAAATAACTGATACCATAAATGCAGTGTTTTCTAATCAGTCCAAATTGTTGCATGGTGCGCGCCAGGTCGGTTTTAAAATCATAGAACAAGTCTCTCCTTTTAAAAAACTACTCATCAAATATGCAATGGGCAAAAGATAATGCTAAAACCGGTATTCTCTGCTGTGATTAACTATATTTTACCTTACAGATGTGCCTCATGCTCTGAATTGACTAAAGAGCAAAACGGAATTTGTGCTACGTGTTTTCAAAAATTGAATTTTATTACTTCTCCATACTGCAATATATGCGGATTTCCATTTGAATTTGTTATAGAAGGACAGTTTTCTTGTGGAAAATGCATTGCTGTGCTGCCAAAGTACGATTTAGCCAGAAGTCTATTCAAGTTTGATCAGCAAAGTAAGAACTTAGTATATGCTTTTAAATATAATGATCAAACCAATCATGCTAAAATATTTGCCAAACTTTTGCTCGCTAGATACAAGCAGGATATTGGGGATATTGATGTGATTGCGCCAGTTCCTATGCATCGTTTTAAAAGACTGATCAGGAATTATAATCCTGCGCAAATACTAGGTAAGGAAATCTCCAGACTTCTGGATAAACCGATGCTACCGGATTTACTAATAAAAACTAGATGGACCAGGCCGCAAACCGGTCTTAGCAAATCCCGGCGCATACGGAATCTTGTAGGATCAATTAAAATGAATGGTAAACGCAATATTAAAGGCCAAAATGTCTTGCTTATTGACGATGTCAGGACAACAGAAACAACCGGTAATACTTGCAGCTTGGTGCTAAAAGAAGCCGGCGTGAAAAGCGTTAAACTGGTGACGATCGGTATGACTTAGGAGAAATTGATATATACGAAACATTGTAGTTTACTGTATTCTCATTTGTCGGGACATTCTTACAATTTATGGATTGCTTCGCTTACGCTCGCAATGACGGAACAATCTTTCAAGAAAATTTATATTTAACAATAACCAACTTAATTTGCAAAGAAACGTCATTGCGAGCGTAAGCGAAGCAATCCATAACACAGGTACTACGGGGTTTACCTGTGAGTATCCATTGAACATCTCAGTAAGTGAAAATTTTGTGATGACTCAACTAAATTACTTGATATTTTTCCAGGTACGCTTTTTGGCTATGAAAAATAACACAGTAAATATTGCCAGGAAAATCATAACTTTCAGCCCCATGGATTTCCGATGTTCCATTTCAGGTTCAGCTGCCCATTGCAGGAATATAGTAACGTCTCTTGCCATTTGCTCAAGTGTTGCAGGTGTGCCATCCATGAATCCCACCTGTTCTGCAGTTAGTGGAGGAGGCATGGCAATCTGTCCGCCTTCAAAATACGGATTATAACTTAATCCAGGCATTAAGTGGACATCTTCGGGAGCTTCTGCATAGCCTGTTAATATTGAAAATAGATGATTGGCTCCATCTTCTCTTGCTTTAACAATTAAAGATAAATCAGCAGGGAATGCTCCATTATTTGACGCTCTTGCTGCGGCCTCGTTTGTGTAAGGAGGTACAAAAGCATCTGCGGGAAGAGCAGGGCGTTCAAACATGTCGCCCAGATCATCTGGCCCATCAATGACAGTTTTTTCTTTGGCAATTGCTTTGATTTCAGCTTCACTAAAACCTATCTCCTGCAAATTACGGTAATATAGATGTTGCATGCCATGGCAAGCGGAACAAACTTCTAAATATACCTGAGCTCCCCTTTGAGCAGCCTGACGATCAAAAGTACCGAATAATCCTTCAAAAGGCCACCACATCTGTTTTGGTTTCCGAGCATCAGAAGAGGCGTAGCTATTAGCAGCTAGAAAAATAATTAGTATGATAGTCAGAATTTTATTATACATAATTATTGCTTACTAAAATATATCATCTGTATGCATTTTTTCTTCTTCTTCAACACTATGCGGAAGAGGTAAGGGTTTCTCAAACCTTGCTATAAACGGCACTATTATTAAAAAATGCAAAAAATAATAAAATGCTCCAATTCTACTTACAGTCAAGTACGGTTCTTCAGCAGGCTTACCGCCAACATAGCCTAGCACTAAGCAATCAATGACAAATACCCAGAAGGCCCACTTATACATAGGTCTAAAGCTTGCGCTCCTGACTTTCGAGCGATCAAGCCAGGGCAGGAAGAACAGAATTATTATACTTCCAAACATTATCAAAACGCCACCAAGCTTTGATGGTACTGCACGCAAAATAGCATAAAATGGTAAGAAATACCATTCAGGCACAATATGAGGCGGCGTTACCATAGGATTAGCAGGTATGTAATTATCCGGGTGACCAAGAAGATTTGGTTTGTAAAAAATGAAATATGCAAAAATCAAAAGATAAACACCAAAGCCCACGAAATCTTTCACTGTATAATATGGATGGAAAGGGATCATATCCTCATTTTTGAGTTTTACTCCAGTGGGGTTATTTGACCCGTGCGTATGTAGCGACCAAATATGCAGTACAACTAGTGCAACAATAACAAATGGTAATAAATAATGCAGAGCAAAGAACCTGTTTAAGGTTGGATTGTCCACTGAAAACCCGCCCCAGAGCCAGGTTACAATGCTCTCACCAACCACTGGAATTGCTGAAAAGAGGTTAGTAATTACGGTTGCGCCCCAATAGCTCATTTGTCCCCAAGGTAAGACATAGCCCATAAAAGCAGTAGCCATCATAACAAGAAATATGACTAGTCCAAGCTGCCATAATAATTCACGCGGAGTTTTGTATGATCCGTAATATAGACCTCTGAAAATATGCAAATAAACTGCTACAAAGAACATTGATGATCCAACGGCATGCATATAGCGTATGAGCCAACCATAATTGACGTTACGCATTATTTTTTCAACGCTATCAAATGCATGATCTACATGCGGAGTATAGTGCATGGCAAGTATGATGCCTGTAATTATCTGAATTACCAGAGCAATACCTGCTATAGATCCAAGACTCCACCAATAGCTTAAATTTTTAGGTGTTTTATATTCTGAAAAATGACTCATCCAGGAAAATATAGGAAGTCTGTAGTCAATCCATGCGATGATACCACTTTTCGGTTTAGTTTTGTTTTCTGACTGTCTTGTATTCATGCTTAGCCAATTCTAATTTTTGTGTCGGAAAGAAATTCATAAGGCGGCACAGCGAGGTTTAATGGTGCCGGTCCTCTCCTAATCCTGCCGGAAGTATCATAGTGAGATCCATGGCATGGGCAAAACCAACCGTCATAATCGCCTTTATTTGCAAGCGGTACACAACCAAGATGAGTACATATACCAATTGTCACAAGCCATTTGGCATGATCTTCCTTGACTCTGGCAGAATCTGCTTCAGGGTCTTTAAGGTCTTTCATGGGAGTGTTTACGGCTTCATTAATCTGTACTTCTGTTCTATGTGTAATAAAAACCGGCTTGCCACGCCATTTGACAGTCTTGGTCTGACCAGGTTCAACACCAGAAATATCAACATCTATTGAAGATAAGGCCAGGATATCGGCTGAAGGGTTTAGAGAATCAACTAGAGGCCATGCTACGCATGCTGCCCCCACTGCTGTCATCCCGCTTGCTGTTAGGGTTACAAAGTCTCTGCGTGTTGTCTTGTCTGGATCATCTGGTAAAATATCGTCTGACATAATTACTTAATTTAAATTTTTGTTGTGAATTACCTTAATGTCAATGGAGTATTATATAGTCAGGATGTTACTTTGGCAATAATTTAAGTTTTTAGAAGCTATAAATTATTCCGCATAAGGGTCTTGTTTTTGATCGTAATTATCAAAATCTAACAAATCATTCAAACCTTTTTCAAAATCTTTTTCTTCTTTTGTTGCTTCATAATTTGGCGGGTTTTGAAGGCAATCCCAGAAATTACTCAAATTGGTAATTTTTGGCACGCAATATCTGGCTACGGATTTTGTATCTCTTAACGCTCTGGATACAACTTTCTCTGCTTCCTGTAATACTCCTGCTTCAGTAAGCCCTTTGAATACCCAAAAAGTAACCACTACTGCAGCAACCATGACCATAATGTACCATTTGCTAAGTATACCATAGATAAAAAGAATCATTGGGCTTTTCAACAAAATTTTGAGCTTGCTAAAGAACATTGTGAGCATTGCTTTTCTACAAATAAATATTAATTTCCATAAGTCATATTAACCTATAGAATAGCTGCCAACAAACTTATTTGGGAGCAGCCATGCTATTTATAGTCTATATGTTGTAAATATTTTTAACTAGGTAACCGGATAAGTATAAAGCAGGGGGAATTATGACCAGGTTGATTCCAATCATTATAAAAAGTAAATGCAGTGCCTCTGTATTTTGAATAAGGATACCAGAGAGTATTATACTAGGTATTATAAGCGGCATAATTAGTAGACTAAGGAAATTGGTGTTAGCACGGAAATACCCTTGTATTGCAGCAATTAGTATAATCAGGGCTGCGCTTAAAAATAATAATATAAAGGCACTGGCAAGCACTAAAGCAAATGTAAGTATTTGTATATTGTATACTATGTATATCAAAGGAGCGGTTAAAGCAAAGCTTAAGCAGCAGCAAATACAAAGAGCAAAATATTTAGCAAGCACAATCTTGGTTGGTGAAAGTGAAGCTAGTAGCACTTCAAGCGTTCCATCTTCTATATCCGGCTTTATCAAGTGACCGGATAAACTTATGAAAGCTAGTGGAATACTAATGACAGAAAAAATAATGCCAAAAGTTTGAACATTTTCGTATGAATTAATTAAAGTAATACTGAGGCAGCAAAATATAAAAAATATTAAAGTGTATTTTGTTATATTATAAATTTTATTCTGAACAGTGAGTTCCTGGCAAATAAGTGTTTTCATTATGTGCTTCCCTTATAGTCTGAAATATCGAGTATCTGGGCACTTTTGATTTCAGGCGAAGTATGACTTGCAATAAAAACAATTCCACCATTATCTGCGTGTGATAGTATAAGATTTAGTAGCAATTGTTTGTTAACAGAGTCCAGATTGGAGTCGACTTCATCAAGCAGCCATAATTTCGACTGACAGGCAACAAGCCGTGCCAGTGCAACTTTTTTTTGGTTTCCTGCTGACAGCTCATAGCATCTTTTATCAGCTACGTTCTGCAAGCAAAAATAGATAATAGCTGCATTAATAAGCTCTGCTGAATTATATATTTTTGACCAAAATTCCAGATTTTCTAGTACGGTCAGTTCCGGTTTTATAGCAAAATGGTGTCCTATATATGTACAATAAGGTTTAGCCAGACTAGAAATAGGATGTGAATTTTTGCTAAAAGTAATGTTGCCATTGGTCGGTGTTTGGATACCGGCAAGCATTCGCAGTAATGATGTTTTCCCAGAGCCATTCTGCCCTTTAAGGTATATTATCGAAGATGGCAGTAGGCTCATGGAAATATTTTTAAAAAGCTCTTGGCCTTCCAGGGTGAAACCTAATGAGTGTAAAGATAGCATTTTATAAAACTACTGGTAACTAATTTACTGTTAAAAACAATGAATTTACTTGTTCTTACTTTATAGTTTAATTACCATTAAAAGAAGTAAATACCAAGATTATTAATTAATATTGGTTTCAATCTTTATTTTAAGAGTTTCTATATGTCAAGAAAATCAGAATCAAAATATGCTAAACATATAGACTTGGATGGTACCAGCTATACTATCTTTGATATTAGGGAAGCAGCAGCGGATTGTGACTTTGAGTTGGAAAAGCTGCCATATAGCCTAAGAGTGCTTTTTGAAAACGTGGTTCGTAATGGACATGGTGGCGTTGACACGATGAATGTGTTTAAGGAATGGCTTAAGAATAAAACTTCCAAAGATGAAATTAACTACATGCCTGCGCGCGTTTTGATGCAGGATTTTACAGGAGTGCCTGCTATTGTAGACTTAGCTTCCATGCGTGATGCAATGAAAGTTCTAGGTGATAGCCCACGTAAAATTAATCCAATGATTCCAGTTGATTTAGTCATCGACCATTCAGTACAGGTTGACTCTTATGGTACGAAATCGTCTTTTGCTGAGAATGTGCAAAAAGAAGTGGAGAGGAATAAAGAACGCTATCAATTCTTGAAATGGGGGCAGAATAGTTTTCGTAATTTTAGAGTAGTTCCTCCAGGTACAGGAATTTGTCATCAGGTTAACCTGGAGTATTTGGCTCAAACTATACATATAGAAGAAAGAGAAGAAGGGAATTTAGTATATCCCGATACGCTAGTTGGAACAGATAGCCACACTACAATGATTAATGCTCTTGCGGTATTAGGTTGGGGTGTTGGAGGTATTGAGGCAGAGGCTGCAATGCTTGGTCAGCCACTACCCATGATTCTTCCTGAAGTGATTGGTTTTAAACTTACAGGTACAATGGAAAATACAATTACTGCAACTGACCTCGTGCTGACAGTAACGCAGATGCTTCGCCAAAAAGGCGTGGTTGGTAAATTCGTTGAGTTTTTTGGTTCGGGAGTTGAAAATCTTTCGCTTGCTGACCGGGCAACTATCTCAAATATGGCTCCTGAGTATGGAGCAACCTGTGGATTCTTTCCAATTGATTACGAAACCTTGAAATATCTAAGATTCACCGGTAGAGACGAGCATAAGGTCAAAGTTGTGGAAGAATATGCAAAAATGCAGGGAATGTGGAGAGTTGCCAATGTTCCAGAATATACTGATATATTGGAGCTGGACATGACGACGCTTGAGCCATCACTGGCAGGTCCAAAGCGTCCACAAGATCGTGTGAGTTTATCTGATATGCAGAATAATTTTAAAGATGAGCTTCCAGGTTTAGCGGGTGCAGATGCGGATATTACTAAAAAACATCAAATAGCTGACAGTGATCCATTCTCTATTGGTCATGGAGATGTAGTAATTGCGGCAATCACCAGCTGTACGAACACTTCAAATCCTTCTGTGATGATTGCAGCAGCTATTGTAGCGAAGAAGGCTAGTGATCTGGATATCACAGTAAAACCATGGGTAAAAACTTCATTAGCTCCAGGGTCAAAAGTCGTTACAGAATACTTAAATAAAAGCGGGTTAGACCAATATCTTAATAATTTAGGCTTCAATTTAGTTGGCTATGGATGTACTACCTGTATCGGTAATTCTGGCCCCCTTGCGCCTGCCATTGATCAAATAATTAGGAACAAGCAGCTTGCAGTTGTTTCAGTGTTGTCTGGTAATAGAAATTTTGAGGGCAGGATACATCCGCATGTAAGAGCTAATTATCTTGCTTCGCCTCCGCTTGTTGTTGCTTATGCTCTAGCTGGTACGGTTAATATTGATTTAGACAAGGATCCAATTGCACAGAACGAAGATGGTAAAGATATCTATTTAAAGGATATTTGGCCAACTCGCATGGAAATTCAGGAATATATGGAATCCTGTATTACTCCCCAGATGTTTGCAGAAAAATATCAGGATGTATTTAACGGGGATGAAAATTGGCAAAACATCGTTGCTACGGAGAGTGAGACTTATGACTGGCAAAAATCCAGCACATATATAAATAATCCTCCATATTTTGATGATATAGATAAGCCTAAAAAGGCACTTGCTAATATTGAAGGCGCACGTTTACTTGCTTTGTTCGGTGATTCCATTACCACAGACCATATCTCGCCAGCAGGTACGATTAGCAGGGCAAGTCCGGCTGCTCAATTTTTGATGGATCAAGGTGTATCTTCTACGGGTTTCAATTCTTACGGTTCAAGACGCGGGAATCATGAAGTAATGATGCGTGGCACTTTTGCAAATGTTAGAATTAAAAATCAGCTTTGTAAGGGAGTAGAAGGTGGTGTAACCATCAACCACTTCACAAAGGAACAGATGAGTATATATGATGCGGCTATGGATTACAAAAAGCGGTCTGTACCATTGGTGATTTTTGCAGGCAAGGAATATGGAACGGGTTCATCAAGAGATTGGGCAGCAAAAGGTACGAATTTACTTGGTGTAAAGGCGGTTATAGCTAAAAGTTTTGAGCGTATTCATCGCTCGAATTTACTTGGTATGGGAGTATTGCCTATAGCATTTAATGCCAATATGACCTGGCAGAGTTTGAACTTGAAGGGTAATGAAGAAATTAGCATCTTGGGAATCAGTGATGATATTAAACCATATCAGCAGCTGCAATGTTCTATAAAAACAAGTGGTGGTGATAATAAAGCTATTGATGTTACATTACAGGTTTATACTGATAATGAAATAGAATATATTAAGCATGGTAGTATACTTGGAGCGGTAATAAAAAATCTTATTAACAATAAATAATAACTATGAGTGATGATATCAAAGAGTATTTAGACCCAGGGAAAAAGAATCTGATTTTAATATACGTACTTTATTTATGTGGAATAATTATTCCTATATTGCCGATTATTGGGGCAGTATTTGCTTTTGCTAATAAAAATCACAAGAATGAGTTGTGGAGAAATCATTATATCTTTGCCTTTAGAACCTTCTGTTTTGGTATATTGGGAGCATTTGTTGCAATGATTACAACTTTTATTTTTATTGGGCCGATTCTCTATATGCTAGTATTCATCTGGTTTGTTGTACGCAGTATTGTAGCGATGCAATATTTACTGGAAGGAGTATCACACCCAAATCCGTTAACTTTTTGGATTAAATAATACTTAACATTTTTTAATTTATAATAAGTTTTTTGAGTTAAGAAATATTAAGTACAAGTTATACTACTGTATAAAATTATACTTAAACTCATTATCTTATTCTATCTCTTAAAACTAAAGTAAGCGTTTTGATATCCATACCTGTCTTAGGCTTGAATTTCAAACGTTAAATCAAGTCTTCAATACCATCATGATTATTAAAAATATCTTCACCTAAGATATCAACTACTGGAAAGTCAAATTCACTTCCTCCAAGAAGTTCTTCAGATTCTTTTGATAATGTCTCTGACCATTGTGATGAATGAGATTGTCATTCTCATCAAAGCTGCTAACATCAAAGCTGGCATACTCAGTATCAATTATAAATATGATTCCATCATCATCTTGTTCCCTTAAATTATATGAACAGACAAAGTCACCAAATCCAGTATATTTTGTTATATTTAGTTTCTCTTCATATTTGGTACTAAATTTATCAATTTTTGGTTTTTTATCTCCAACATATTTAGAATATGACACAATGTCCTCAGATATAATCACAGGAATACTTACCAAAGGGCATTCCTCGGATTTTTGTATTTGAACTGTAATCTCTTTTTTGGATTCATTGTTAAAAGCAAATTTTGTTTCAGCTGTTTTCCATTCGGGATACATTCCCTGAAGTTGAAGTTGTCGATTCAAGTAAAAATTTCCTATAATACGTCCTATTCCCTCGTTATGATCTTAAACCCAAACAGTGTTATCTTGCAATTTTATAGTAACAAACTCTCTTTCTCCATCTGAAGTAAGTTTTTGGTCTTCGGATATATCTTCCTGTTTAATTAGTTTATCACTAGTTAAAACTTCAGATAGAAAAGACTTTATCGCAGCTTTTGCCTTTTTTTTACTCATTCCATCTTTTATTGGTGTAATTTCATTAATTTTACTCATTGTATCATCTTTAAATTTTATTAACTAGTATTTGCATTATGTAGAAAATATTGAGAAATAATATAGGGGAATTTCACCTAGGGGGTTACCTAGAAGTATTTTGCTGTGGTAATATAATCTGGAAATGTCTAGTAAAAGTCTATATGTATCAGTATTTGGATAGCATAAAATTAACTAAAGAACTGCTTCAAAGTTAGTTTTCCATTAGTTTTATGAATTTAGGAAAGCAAAATTTATACTATAACTTAATATTCATATTATATAAGTTAAGTTTTTTTTATTTAACACTTACTTTCCAAACACATTAGTAATAAAGACTAAATCTTCAGCAGCTTCTTTCAAATAATCGAATCTACCTGATGCTCCACCGTGGCCAAAACTCATGTTAGTTTTGTATAATAACAGGTTATTATCAAGTTTGTGATCACGAAGTTTTGCTACCCATTTTGCCGCTTCCCAGTATCCAACGCGTGGGTCGGAAAGTCCAGCCGTTACAAACAAATGCGGATAATTTTGAGCTGATACATTATCATAAGGAGAATAGGATTTCATATATTCAAAATATTCTTTATCTTTTGGGTTGCCCCATTCTTTATACTCACTTGGGGTAAGAGGTAAATCGCCATCAAGCATGGTATTTAACACATCAACAAATGGTACGTGAGCAATTGCTGCTTTAAATAATTCAGGTCTCTGATTAATTACATTACCAATTAGCATCCCTCCGGCGCTTCCACCCATTATGACAATATTACCCTTTGAAGTATATTTATCTGCAATGAGTTTTTCTGCTACTGCAATAAAGTCGCTGAAAGTACGTTTCTTAGTTAAGAACTTGGCTGCCTCATACCAGTCATGTCCCAGATCATCACCACCTCTAATATGGGCAATTGCATAGACAAAACCCCGATCTATCAGCGAGATAGCTGAATTTCTGAATGCTGGAGGCACGCTCATGCCGTATGAACCGTAACCATAAAGATAGAGAGGATTTGAACCATCTTTCTTAAATAGTGATTTTTTATAAAAAAGACTGATCGGTACTTGTACGCCATCAGTACTAGCAAATATTCTTTTTACTTCATATTCATCAGGATTAAATCCGCTTGGAATTTCCTGAACTTTAAGTGTAGTTAATTTATCCGTATCAAAATCATAGCTATATACGGTACCTGGTCTTGCAAGCGAAGAATAGTCTACTCTAATATCATCTTCTTCAAAATTAGACCCATAAATACCGGCTGTATAGGCACTTTCAGGAAATTTAAGAGTATGCTCAGAATCATCTTTAAAGTCTCTGACTATAGCTTCATCCAAGCCTTTAACTTTATAATTCAGCAATAAATAATTCCTTGTTATATCAAAGCTGGATAAATAACTATCCTGTTTTTCTGCGATATAGGTTTGCCAGGATGTGTCTGATAAATAACCGTTTGATTCAGTTCTTAATATATGAAAATTTTTAGCTCCGTCATTGGTGCTTTTATAAAAATACCCGGCATTATGATCTACCGAATATAAAATATTGTCTTTACGTTTATTTATTAGCTTTGTGGTAAGAGTTTTATCCTGCATATCAATGTAATACATCTCATTACTGTCATGCCCGCTGATATTGATGAAAATATACTGCCTGCTTGATGCTTTTGATGCAGACACAAAGTAAAGCGGATTTTTCTCGTGCAATATCAACTTGTCATCTTTTACCTCAGTACCTAACTTATGAAATTTGACTTTATCATGCCGCCATTTCTCGTCAGTTGGGGAGTAGAAAAAACCATCCAGCGTTTCGTGCCAGACAATTGCTCCAATAGTATCAGTAATTTCATCTTTTAAGAATTGCCTGCTTTCCAAATTGTAGATTTTTATGGTATATTTTTCTCCACCGGTAAAATCTACCGAATATGCCATGAACTTATGATCTGGGCTAATGGAAAATGCTCCAAGAGCAGTATATTCTTTACCTTTAGCTAATTCATTTACATCAAGTAGAATTTCTTCTTCAGCTTCAGTAGAATTTTTTTTCCTGCAATATATGGTGTAATCTTTATCTGCTTCTGTCCTGGTGTAGTAGTAAAAATTATCTTTTTTAGTATAGGTTGATTGATCAGCTAATTTGATGCGCCCTTTTAACTCCTCAAAAAACTCATGCTTTTTTTCCTTAAGGGGAGTGATATAATTCTCAAAATATTTATTTTCTTCTTCCAGGTATGCAATCACTTTTTTATCAGTGATTTTTTCCGGCCATCCCTCGGCTCTAAGCCATGCATATTCATCCTGAATTTTAGTTCCGTGCATTTCAAATTCATAAGGTACTTTTTTTGCAATAGGTGAGGGTGTTTGTTCCGGTTTCATTTGATCTCCTTGTAAAAAAACATTGATATTATTATAAGTAATATTTTCATACCATATATTTTTTAATGGTTTTTTATTTTACTAATAAATTTTGCAAAATCCTGTACTGTTGCAAAATCCTTGTATACAGACGCAAACCTGATATAAGCTACTTGATCAATTTTTGCCAGTTCCTGCATAATCAATTTACCAATCATGCGTGAGTTGATTTCTCTGGAGCTGGAGCTTTCCAGTTCAACTACTATCTTGTCGGTAAATTTATCAACTTGCTGGTCTGTAAAATTTCTTTTCCTAAGTGCCGTTGCAATGGATTTGAATATTTTAGTGCGGTCAAACGGACGTTTTGACCCTGTTCTTTTAACTACTACTAATTCTCTGGTCTGGATACGCTCAAAAGTTGTGAAGCGCCCACTACAATTGCCACAATATCTGCGGCGGCGAATAACTCTATTTTCGTCGGTATTTCTTGAATCTTTAACAGAAATATCTACTGATTTACAAAACGGACACTGCATATAAGCCTAACCATATATTGGAAATTTGGCAGTAAGCTCTATTACTTTAGTAAATACTTGCTGTTCTATCTGCGCATTATCTTCAGATTCTTTTAAACCGTCAAGTACATCAGCAATTAAATTACCGGTAATCTGGAATTCCTGTGTGCCAAAGCCTCTTGTCGTACATGCCGGTGTGCCAAGTCGTACGCCTGAAGTAACAAAGGGGGATGTATCATCAAATGGTACAGTATTCTTATTTGAAGTTATGCCAGCTCTATCTAGTGATTCTGATGCCAGTTTACCGGTTATACCTTGCTTCCTGAGATCAAGAACTATTATATGATTCGATGTGCCGCCCGTTAATATATCATAGCCTCTATCCTGAAGAGTTTTCCCCAGCATCTTTGCATTGGTAATCACCTGCTTGATATATGCTATATAATTAGCACTCAAAGCCTCTTTGAATGCTACAGCTTTTGCCGCAATAACATGCATCAGAGGTCCTCCCTGCAAGCCCGGGAAAACAGCTTTATTCAGTAGCTTACCGATCTCATCATCATCAGAAATAATAATACCGCCTCTTGGTCCTCTTAATGTTTTATGTGTAGTTGAAGTTGCAACATGTGCATGTGGAAACGGGCTAGGGTGTTGCCCAGCTGCAATAATCCCTGCGATATGAGCAATATCCGCCATAAAATAAGCACCGACTTTGTCAGCTATTGCCCTGAAACGTGCAAAATCCAATTCCTGTGTATAAGCAGAAAAACCGGTAATAATAAGTTTTGGTTTATGCTCCAGTGCCAAGCGTTCAACTTCACCATAGTCAATCAGGTGTGTTTTGGGATCAACATTATAAAACACCGGATTAAACCATTTTCCCGAGATGTTTGGTGCAGCTCCGTGCGTTAAATGTCCTCCACAATCAAGAGACATACCAAGTATAGTATCGCCTGGCTCTATGAGCGCAAGATACACTGCCTGATTTGCCTGAGACCCTGAATGGGGTTGTACGTTAGCATAAGAACAATTAAATAACTTTTTTAGCCTGTCTCTGGCTAGATTTTCTACCTTGTCAACTTCATCACAACCACAATAATATCTTTTCCCCGGATAACCTTCTGCATATTTATTTGTCATGAGCGATCCTTGAGCTTCCATAACAGCTTTGCTGGTAAAATTCTCAGATGCAATGAGTTCGATATATTTTTCCTGCCTATTCTGTTCTAGTTTGATGGCTTCTTGAATTTCAGAATCTGACGCTTTCAGTGTTTGATTGATTTTGTTCATTTATTACCTCATAATTTAAAGTTAACAGTTTTTTAGCTTATATTCTTCAGGAATTCAACAGCAAACTCTATCCCGCTTGCATCAATAGAGTGGGTAAGGTTTGGCACTATAAGTAGCTGATGTTCAATATTATTTTGTTTACAATATTCTGCTGTGTCTATACTTCCATTTGCTTCAACTACATCATCATCTTCACCATGTATAAGGCAAAATGGAGTTAGTTTATTCTTTAATTTCGGTGGCAGAAGTCTACCTGAAAAGCCAACCAATGCTGCAAACGGAATTTCCTGAATAAGAGTAAGATATGTAGCCATCATTGTACCTTGAGAAAACCCAAACAAGATTGTTTCAGCGTTGGTAAGACCTAATTCTTTTTGCTTATCCTGAATCAATTTAAAGGTAAGTGGTGCGCTAACTGCTACTAATTTCATAATAGTATCGGGAGTGCGATCTTGCAGGCTGAACCATTGTCTACCAAAAGGCGCCATATCATAAGACTCAACACCATGCAGGGAAATAAAATGGTAATTTGGCAGTGATTTCTGGATGTACGGTACCAGACTGATTAGGTCATTGCCATCAGAGCCTACACCATGCAGCATTACCATTAATTTATCAGTTTTTCCATTAAGTGGTTTTATTTCCGGATATTCCATATTCATAAATTTATTGTATTATAATATTTGCAGTATTTTGTGATAGCACATTCTTCACATAAAGGTTTTCTGGCTTTGCAAGTGTATCTCCCATGCAGAATCAGCCAATGATGTGCGTGCTGCATCCATTTCGGCGGTATATTTTTTAGTAAATCTTTCTCTACTTTTTCCGGTGTTTTGCCAGTGCTAAGGTCAATTCTGTGTGATACTCTATATACATGAGTATCAACTGCCATAGTTAACTTTCCGAAAGCACAGTTGAGTATAACATTAGCGGTTTTCCTGCCAATTCCCGGCAGCTTCACCAACTGATCAAAAGTTCCTGGTATTTCTGAATTATATTTATCGATCAAAATTTCACAAAGTGCAATGATATTTTTTGCTTTTGAATTGTAAAGTCCAATAGTTTTTATATAAGCTTTTAATCCATCCTCGCCAAGTGTTAATATTTTTTGTGGATTATCGTAATTGATGAATAGATGTTTTGTTGCTTTATTAACAGAAATATCAGTCGCTTGTGCTGATAAAATAACAGCTACAGCAAGGGTAAAATTATTACTATATTCCAGTTCTGTCTCCGGATATGGATTTTGATTACTGAATATCTGAAAGATTTTATTTATATTTTTACGATCCATAATATCCTGCTATACTTAATCCATACGGAATTTTGTTTTATTTTATATGCTAAACTGAGTATATTGTATATAGTTGTATTAGGTGTTCATAATAATGATATTTTTATAAGGGTTTTTGGAGAATGAGTGACAACAAAATTGTTGATCTTATCAAGGAGCAAGTTTCTAATAATGACATCGTGCTATATATGAAAGGTACCGCAGATTTTCCACAATGCGGCTTTTCTGCAATGGTGGTTGGTATTTTGCAAACGCTAGGGTTGAAATTCAAGGATGTAGATATATTGGAAAATCCTGAACTCAGGCAGGGAGTTAAGGATTTTTCCGACTGGCCAACCATTCCACAGCTTTATATTGCCGGAGAGTTTGTTGGAGGTTGTGATATTGTGCGTGAAATGTATGAAAGTGGTGAGCTTTCAACGTTAATTAAAAATTTTCATAATCAGGAAGCTTTGAGTAACATCTAAACATTTTATACAAATGCCAAAAGAAGCAATCTTAATAAAGAATCTTGTCAAATGTTATGGCAAAGACGAAGCAGAAGGTGGCTATCTTGCCCTGGATAATTTAGATTTTGCCGTACCTCGTGGTTCTATTTTTGGATTGCTTGGGCCTAACGGAGCCGGTAAATCTACTTTAATCAATATACTTGCCGGTACAGTGGTTAAAACTTCTGGCAAAGTGAAGATCCTGGGTATTAATATTGATGATTTTCCTAAGAAGGCCAGGTCATTAATTGGCATTGTTCCCCAAGAAATAACGTTTGACAGCTTCTTTCCTATTTGGCAGGCATTGGAATTTACTGCGGGATATTTTGGAATAAAGCCCGCTTTGCGCAAAACTGAGGAAATTTTAAAAGCCTTGAGTCTTTGGGATAAAAGAGATGTCTTACCACGTCAACTTTCAGGAGGTATGAAGCGAAGGTTTTTAATTGCTAAAGCTATGGTGCATTCTCCAAAAGTATTGATTCTTGATGAACCTACAGCAGGGGTTGATATTGAACTCCGCACACAGCTTTGGAATTATGTTAAAGAGCTAAATAAGCAAGGTATTACTATAATTATTACAACGCACTATCTTGCAGAGGCGCAAGAGCTATGTGATGAGATAGCCTTTATAAATAAAGGCAAGATTATTAAACAGGATTCTAAACAGAATCTGCTTCAGGAACTGGGTACTCGGCACATTGATGTGGAATTTAACAAACCTGTTAATTTAAAAAATCTAAAATTCTCTAAAAAGATTATAGTTGAAGCGTTGTCAGATAGTGTATTGCGTTTTCAACTTAATACTAAAGAAAATAATTACTCCACGTTGCTTAAGGAAATTTGCTCTATTGGCAAAGAAATAAAGGATTTGAGAGGCACTCAACCGGACCTTGAGAAAATTTTCCACCAAATTATAAAAAACTAATAGCTTTTATGATAGAAATTCTGCGCAACAGGGCTGTGCTGCATATTACCGGTTCAGATGCAGCCGTATTTTTGCAGGGGATGACGACAAACGATATCATTAAAAATATTTATTCCTATAATTTTCTGCTGACTAATCAAGGCAAATATTTATTTGATTTTTTTGTATACAGGCAAAGCAAGGATTCATATTTCCTGGATGTACATCTGGATAATTTTGCTGATCTACTCAAGCGTCTTACATTATATAAGTTAAGACGTAATCTTGAGATTAGAGATGTTTCACTTGAGTATAATATTCTATATTCAAAATCACCAATAGAGTCTGAAGTAGAATTTTCCATACAGGATCCAAGATATAATAAGCTTGGATACAGATCGATGGTTAAACATTCAAATATTAATTTATTTGAAGTAACTGATGGGTTGTACCTTGCTGATAAGTACAGGTACGCTATAATTGATGGTAACCCGGATCTTATATATGATAGATCAATACCGGTTGAATATGGCGCAGAAGAGCTTCATGCCATAGATTATCATAAAGGTTGCTATGTTGGACAGGAAGTAATTTCAAGAGTGAAATATCAGGGAGTTGTAAGAAAAAAGATTTTTAAATTACAGTTTGAGACAAAAACTACACTTAATTTATCAGAAGCTACTATCGCTGATCTAAATGGTAACAAGCTCGGGGTTGTATGTTCTAATTATGAAAATCAGGCTATTGGTTTGCTTAGAGAAGAAAAGTTCCTGGAACTTGAACAAAAAGTAGCCATGGTTGATAACCGGCTTGTTAACATTGAAATCCCTCCCTGGAGAAGCTAGGTTTAAATTGTTTTTTAGCTAAAGTTCTACAAAAAATAGATTGCCACACCCCTAAAGTGGTTCGCAATGACGAAAAAAAGTGCAACACTCACCCCAAAGGAGTGATAGAGACTGCGGGTAATCTATTTAATATTATTAAAGCTCTTTTGTTATGTTCATTATAGATAATCATATTCGGGGAATTGGTATTATACAAAAAACCAGTAACCAGTTAATATAACTCTTGACGTATCTCCAAATAGTATTTACTATGCACACCTAGCCAGGGAACTTACATCAGGTTAGGTCTACACATCTATGACGGATATTTTAGAAAATAAGCTACAGGTGAGCAAAACTTCTGAAATCGTTATTCCCCCTTCGAAATATGGAAAATTTTTGGATTATGTTTGGCCAATTGAACGGTCTGAACTACCTAAATTTTTATCCATTACACTATTAATGTTCTGTATTCTTGGGATTCAAAACCTGATTCGGGCAATGAAAGATAGCGTGATCAATACTATGATTGGCACGGAAACAATTTCATTTCTTAAATTTTGGGGCGTGCTACCTGCTGCATTCCTGGTTACAATTCTCTATGTAAAGCTTGTCAGTGTTATGAAGGGAGAAAACATATTTTATCTCATAATGTCTATTTTTATAGGTTTCTTTTTACTATTTGCATTTTATTTGTTTCCAAACCATGAAATGTTACACCTTAATCCGGAAACTGTTAATAATCTGGTTGTTAGCTATCCAAATTTCAAATGGTTTATCCTGTTACTGTCCAACTGGAGTTTTTCCTTGTTTTATGTCGTTGCAGAACTATGGCCAAATGCTATATTTGCCCTGTTATTTTGGCAGTTTGTTAATAAAATTACCACGGTTGATGAGTCAAAAAGATTTTACCCTCTATTTGGTTTGTTAGGGCAGACAGGATTATATTTGTCCGGTCAGTTTTTAATAAATTTATCAACAATGAATCTATATTTTACTGAAATTTTTGCCTTAACTGCACATAAAAGTATTATCACAATTCAGCTTGTTGTTATTGTTGTATCGGTCTTGGGCGTAATAGGGCTCATATCTTTTTGGGTTCTTAACCACTGCATTCTTGATATAGCAACTACTGAAAATTTACAATTTAGAGTAAAAAAGAATCAGATAGGTTTAAAAGAAAGTATAAAAATGGTTATTGAATCCAGATATATAAGACTGATTACTATTTTGCTGATCTGCTATGGTTTTGCAATTAATTTGGTTGAAGGACCATGGAAAGCTGAAGCCGCACAAATTTATAAAACTCCCACTGAGTTTGCTGCATTTGTTGGAAATTATTTGAGCTATACAGGTATATTAACCATTATATTTGTACTGCTTGGTTCTAATATAGTCAGGAAATTAGGATGGATGTCTGCAGCGATAATCACGCCTATTATGGTATTGGTTACAGGTCTTTCATTCTTTTTTGTTACCAACTTTGACCCAATAGCCATGTTTATGATGACGTATTTTGCCTTTACTGATCCTGTGATGCTGGCAATTATTATTGGTGCTATTCAAAATGTACTGAGTAAATCAAGTAAATATACCCTGTTTGATTCTACCAAAGAAATGTCGTATGTCCCGCTTGACGAACAGTTAAAAACCAGAGGTAAGGCAGCAGCAGATATGGTAGGTATTAAGCTTGGCAAATCGAGCAGTGCATTGTTACAATCAATGATATTCGTAATCCTTCCTGCAGCCACATATTCATCAATTTCTCCAGTTTTAATGTGTGTATTTACGGTAATCTGTGTAATTTGGATTTGGGCAGTTATTGAACTCAATAAAGAATACAAAGCTGCCTGTTGCGACAAAGGTGAGGAAAGTATATATTAGTCATGCCTAGTTTATCATTACCGATTTTATATAGCTTTCGCAGATGCCCTTATGCCATGCGAGCCAGAATGGCTCTACATTATAGCAATATAAATTGCATTTTGCGTGAGGTAGACTTAAAAAACAAACCATCTGCAATGCTTGAAATTTCTCCAAAGGGAACAGTACCCGTACTGCAATTGCCAGATGGAAGACTTATAGAAGAAAGCCTGGAGATCATATATTATTCCCTGGATCACTCTGATCCATACGGTTTAGCAAACTTAACCGTAGAAACTGCTTCAAAAGCTGGGTATCTTATTGAAAAAAATGACGTGGAGTTTGTCGGTTTACTTCGAAAATACAAATATTCTGAGCGCTATCCTGAAGACACTCAGGTATCCTATCGCAATCAGGTAGAAGAATTGTTTCTTGCGCAGTATGATCAAATGTTAGAAGGGCAGGAGTTTTTGTTAGGCAAGAAATCCGTTGCAGATATAGCAATTTTACCTTTTATCCGTCAATTTGCTCTTGCTGATGAAGAGTGGTTTTTTAGCTCCAGATATAAAAACCTGATCAAATGGCTAAACGCAGTCATTCAAAGTGAAGTATTTGAAGCAAAAATTATGGCTAAAAATGAGCCGTGGAAAGAAGGTGATAAAGCTATTTACCTTTTATAGCTACCATGAATGATTTTTCGTTGAAATACAAGTATTTCTCCAGTATATATAAGCTTACTTTAAAAGTTTCTTTTCATTAGAGAATTCATTCATGCATAAGTTAATCTATTATTTTGGAAGCGATGGTACCGAAGGCAATGCCACTATGCTGGATATTCTTGGCAGCAAGGGTGCTAATCTTGCACAAATGTGTAAATTAGGACTGCCCATTCCACCTGGATTCACTATATCTACCGAATTATGTACGAAATATTCCGCGCATCATACTCACCTTACGCCAAAATTTGAAGAAGAACTATTAGCTTCCGTTGCTAAATTAGAGAAAGAAACCAAGAAAAAATTTGGTAGCGATAGTAACCCCTTATTACTCTCAGTCCGTTCTGGTGCGAAAATTTCTATGCCGGGCATGATGGATACTATCTTGAATCTCGGTATGAACGATCAGGTAGCAAAAGCACTTGCTGATAAAACCAAAAATCCTCGCTTTGCTTATGATAGCTATCGAAGATTTCTTGAGATGTATGGTTCTGTGGTTTTGGGAATTTCCAGTTATTTATTTGAAGAAATTTTTGATAACTATAAAACTAGCAATAATATTTCCAAAGACAACGATATTACGGTAGAAATTTTACAGAAAATAATCGTAGCTTTTAAAGCAATTATTTTAAAACATACAGGGCGTGAGTTTGAATCTGATCCATATACGCAGCTTAAATGCGCTATTGAAGCAGTGCTAGCATCCTGGACATGCCCAAGGGCTGTAACTTACCGTAAAATAAACAACATTAGCGATGAAATCGGTACAGCTGTAAATATTCAGTCAATGGTATTTGGTAATAAAGGTGATGATTCCGCTACTGGCGTAATTTTTACCCGTTGTCCTTCTAGCGGCAGAAAAGAAATTTTTGGTGAATTTTTAGTAAATGCACAAGGTGAAGATGTAGTAGCAGGAATAAGAACGCCATACCCCATACTTGCAACTATGGAAGATGATGGTAGTTCAATGCAGGAACAGATGCCAGAACTTTATGATAAGCTAGTATCTATATGTGATAAACTGGAATTGCACTTCAAAGACATGCAAGACATAGAATTCACTATTGAAGAAGGACGGTTATATATTTTGCAAACGAGAAATGGCAAACGTGCAGCAGCATCAGCTGTCAAAATTGCAGTTGATATGGTAGGGGAAGGGATTTTATCAAAGCAAGATGCCTTGATGCGAATTGACCCTGAATCCCTGAGCCAACTTCTACATACAGCCATTGACTATTCAGATAATCCCACGGTAATTGCCACAGGGCTTCCGGCTTCACCTGGTGCAAGCACCGGTATTGTGGTGTTTTCTCCGTATGATGCTGAAGAAATGTCTCATCATCATAAAGTGATTTTGGTACGCAATGATACAAGTCCGGAAGATATAAAAGGTATGCATGTATCTGCAGGAATCCTCACAGCAAGAGGTGGAATGACCTCACATGCTGCAGTTGTTGCCCGCGGCATGGGAACTCCGTGTGTATGCGGTGTAAATGGTCTTATTGTAAATGAACAGCAAAAAATATTTACAACAAGTAGTGGGCATAAAATTAAACAAGGTGATACAATTACTATCGATGGCTCAACAGGTAAAATCATTATCGGAGATGTAAAGCTGATCAAAACCAATTTTTCTGAAGAGTTCAATACTATACTGGAATGGGCGGATGCTGAAAAGGACCTTAAAGTCAGAGCTAATGCTGAAACGGCTCTTGATGCTAGCGTTGCAATTAGATTTGGCGCATGTGGTATTGGTTTGTGTCGCACGGAACACATGTTCTTTGACAATGATAAAATCCCGCTTGTACGTGAAATGATCATTGCTGGGGATTATGATCAGCGAATGAACTCCATAGAGCGGCTAAAACCGTTGCAAACAGCAGATTTCAAATCATTATTTGAAATTATGGATGGCAGACCGGTAAATATTAGATTGTTAGACCCACCGCTACATGAATTTTTACCGACAGAAAATAAGGACAAGAAATTATTGGCAGAAAGCTTAAATGTACCAATATCCTTGATCAATCATCGTTTGCATGCCTTACATGAATTAAATCCAATGCTTGGTCATAGAGGTTGCAGGCTTGGTATTTCATATCCGGAAATATACATAATGCAAGTTGAAGCAATTTTGCACGCCATGCAGATGCTACATGCTGAAAAACATGTTGAGAGTAAACTGGAGTTGATGATTCCGCTGATAAGTGAAGTAAAGGAACTTGAGCGTATCAAGAAATACGTAACCCAGACCATAAACGCTATGGAAGTTAAATATTCCATTAAATTCAATATTAAACTAGGTACAATGATTGAACTTCCAAGAGCAGCATTAACAGCCGGTGAAATAGCAAAGCATGTGGACTATTTCAGTTTCGGATCAAATGATTTGACTCAAACTACATTTGGTATCTCCAGAGACGATATCGGATCTTTTTTACCTGATTATATAGAACAAAAAATCTTCATTCATGATCCATTTGTCAGACTGGATGAACCCGGAGTAGGGCAGCTTATAGATATAGCTATAGAAAGGGGAAAAAAAACAAATGCTGATCTAACGCTAGGAGTTTGTGGTGAGCATGCAGGGGATCCGGCATCAATAGATTTTTTCCACAAAGCCGGTATTGATTATATTTCCTGTTCACCTTACCGTATACCAATCGCACGGGTTGCAGCAGCAAGAAGCAAAATCAGGCTGCTCGGAGAACAAAAATGAGTTTCCAGGAAAATTTAAATAAAATTTTACTTAAACAACAGGAGCTTTCAGATAGACTTGCCAGCGGTATTACTGGTGACGAGTTTGTAAAAGCATCGAAGGAATATTCTGAACTTGAACCTGTTGTTGAGAAAATAGTTGAGTATAATAAAGCATTTTCAGACTTGGAAGGTGCTAAAGAACTAGCAAGTGAAGCAAGTCTTGATATTGAAACCAAGGAAATGATAGAGGAAGAGTTGCGCGAGCTAAACACTCAGCTGCCAATACTTGAGCGTGCAGTTAAAATTGCACTGCTTCCTAAAGATGAAGCCGATAGTAAAAGTGCTATTATCGAAGTTAGAGGTGGAACAGGAGGTGAAGAAGCTGCTTTATTTGCTGCAGACTTATTTGCAATGTATCATAGATATGCAGACCTTAAAGGTTGGAAATTCGAAGTACTTTCAGTTTCTGAGATTGGTGTCGGTGGATATAAAGATGCATCAGCCTCGATCAAAGGTGATGGAGTGTTTTCTCGTCTAAAATTTGAATCAGGTGTTCATAGAGTGCAAAGAGTGCCGCAAACTGAATCAAGTGGAAGAATCCATACATCAGCTGCCACTGTGGCTGTACTCCCAGAGGCTGAGGAAGTAGATATCAAAATTGAAGATAAAGATTTGCGGATTGATACATACAGAGCATCGGGTGCCGGTGGTCAGCACGTTAACACCACGGATTCTGCCGTGCGTATCACACATATTCCAACTGGAGTTGTGGTCGCCATTCAGGATGAAAAATCTCAACATAAAAACAAAGCTAAAGCGTTGAAAATCCTGCGCTCAAGAATATATGAAGAAGAAAGGCGCGCGCGCGAAGAGGCAAGGGCGACTTCAAGAAAAGGACAAATCGGTTCTGGTGATAGATCAGAAAGAATTCGTACTTATAATTTTCCTCAAAGCAGAATTAGTGATCATCGCATTAACCTGACATTATACAAGATTGACGAAGTGTTAAAAGAAGGTAAGCTGGATGAATTTATCGATGCTCTTATTGCAGACGATGAAGCAAAAAAACTAGCTGGGCAGATATAGTTAAAAACAAAACATCCTATACAAATATTAATTATTTATATATATAAAATGAATAATAGATATTTTACTATTTGTAATAAAATCTATTATAATAAGGCAGTTGTGAGGATTCTACTAACTGCCTTATTTAATGTAATTAAGACGCCATTTTTTTCATAGCTTCATTTATTTCCTCAGGTGATACGTCACGTACGTGTTCGGCAATTATCCATTCAATATTAAACGGATCAGTAAGTGTTCCCATGCGGTCACCCCAGAACATATCCTCTATGCCCTTTTTTCAAGCATACCGGCGTCTCTGGCTTTATTAAAAGACGCTTGCACATCTTCGACATAAGAATAAAATGAAATTGGTGAGCCTCCCATAGATTTAGCAGATTTTGTTTTTACTCCGTCGGTTTCCGAGCTTGGAGTACCCACCATTAGTTTAGCACTACCAATTTGAAGTTCCGCATACATTATATTGCCGTCAGGAGAGGGCATACTCATATTAACATCTGCATCAAGTGCTTTCTTGTAGAAGTCAATTGCTGCAGACACGTCATCAAATATGATAAACGGTGTTAAGGAAGTATATCCTTCGGGTATTTTTGACATAAATAATCTCCAATTAAAAGTCAGCTTCATTGCTAACTTAATTTTAATTATACATATAGCTACTGACAGCATATTGTCAGTAGTATGGCAATATGCTAAAAAGATTAAAAAATACAAATGCTATGCGCAGGGCAGATAGGTTATTTCGTATTGTTGAGTATCTAAAGGCACGCCGTCAGGTGGTAACTGCCGTTAGTATTGCTCAAGCACTGGAAGTAAGCACACGCACAATTTATAGAGATATCGCCGATTTAAATACATCAGGCGTACCCATTATTGGTGAAGCAGGTGTTGGTTATATGTTAAGTCGCAACTATGTTGTAAAGCCCCTTATGTTCGGGATTGAAGAGCTTGATGCATTGATGCTTGGTGCCAGGATGGTAAAAAGCTGGGGAGATAAGGAGTTGGCACAATCGGCAAGTCAGGCAATAGACAAATTAACTTCCGTATTACCGGAAAGTCTACAGCAGGAAATATCAAGGACATTCCTGTTCTCCAAGACATCCAAAGCTGAAGTTAAGATTAATATTGATTTCACCAGTCTGCGTAGGGCAATACGTACAAAAAACAAACTACATTTTGTATATAAAAATGCAGAAGGAAACACTACCGCCCGTTGTGTTAGACCACTATGCCTTATATTTTTCAGCCCCATTTGGTTGCTTCTTACATGGTGCGAGAAGCGCAATGAATTCCGTAATTTTAGACTTGATAGAATCGAAGAATTTACCATTCTGGATGAACATTTTAAGGATGAAAAAGGTAAGCGCCTTTATGATTATTGTCAGCAAAATGGTTATTCTATGGATGGTAAATAAAAAACAATGTCTGTAATTTAATGCAACAATAACAGGTAATTGTGGTCTCGATCTATAGGAAACGACATATCTAATATGACAAGTATGTATAGTAGAGAAATATATGCTGCTACTATACAAAACACAGGAAACCACCAATGCTTCCTTATTTTCTGTGCAAAAGTTTTTAATATTAGTTCCATTCTAGTATAAAGTGTTTTCATGACACAGGACTCTGTTAAATTAAGTTTTTAGTAGGTAATTATTATGATACTTGATTTAAGTACATTAATCAAGAAAAATATGTACTCAGATTACATGAAAGGATCAGAGAGCTAGATGAATTATTTAAAAAAGCTTTATTTTTATAAATTAAGAATGAGCAAATTAATTAATATTAATATATAAGATTCCATTCTTCATACATGACCGCCGCAATAGTAGCTTTGTAAGGAGGTTCTAAAACGCTTTTTTACCGCGTAAACACGTTAATTGCTTCTATTGCTTTGTTAAATATTGACTTGTAGTGGTTTATTGTGTTTACCTATTGCATAAGTAACTACATAACAATATAAGGAAAACACATCCTGATGAAATGCAGCTTTTACAAAAACTAATGCAACGTTCTCTATCTCTATGGAAGCCCCCTGAAAAGGAGATGAATAAGCTTGTCAAACGCTTGGAAATAACTCCTAAAATTGACTCAACTATCATAAAAACTGAGGTAGGGACTTTGCTTTGGGATAGAATGATTGTTAATTTGAAAAATAAAAATATAGAATATTTCACCTTTCTCAGTGATGTTAATGCACAAGAATTGTATGAAAAGAAAGGGGTAATAAGAATCAATGAACAGCTAGCAGTGGTTTTTAAACGATGCAAATAGATAAAAACATACCAAATTATTTGACAATAATCAGAATGCTGGCTATTCCGATTATCATAATGTCATTCTATTTTGAAGACTCAAAATTTGCACATAGATTAGGTGGCGTTGTTTTTGCTTTAGCCAGTGTTACAGATTTTTTTGATGGCTATTTGGCACGGAAATATAACCTTGTTTCCAGCTTTGGCAGAATGTTTGATCCAATAGCTGATAAGGTACTGGTTGGTTGCGTACTGATTATGCTAGTTAAAGCAGGTAGGGCAGATGAAATACCATGCTTGTTGATTCTGGCAAGAGAATTTATTGTTGCCGGTCTTCGAGAGTTTTTGGTACAAATTCAGGTTAGCGTTCCAGTGACAAGGCTTGCTAAAGTTAAAACAACCATTCAAATGCTTGCAATAACTATGTTGATACTGGGTTCTACCGGTTCTGGTATATCTTCATTGGACCTCATAGGTCATATCTGTCTATGGATTGCGGCAATATTAACTCTGGTAACAGGTTATTCATACCTGAAAGCAACTAGCAAGTACTTCTAAGCTCAAGAGAGGAGGAACGCATAAGTTCATTCAATAATTAATAAATCTTAGTTATAGTTACTAAATATAATTAATTAATTTTTATTAATATTATTGTGACTAAAATTTCTTAACTATAATAAACTGTCTATACAAAAAAATTAATATTTGTTAATACTAGTTGCAATTCTTAGAGAACAAAATTAGTAGAAAAACTCGTTACATAGAAAAATCAAAAATAGATAGTTTTCTATACTGACTGGTGGGAGTTCATTTTCCATTCATCCTCACACACCGTGTGTTCTCCTGTGCGCGTGGCCACACGCATAATCTTGATACTCCCTTTTATTTAAGAGCGAAGGGTATAATTCTTTTTAATAAATTATCTAGTAAATCCAGATGTTTTGTTTTTTCCAACAACAGCTTGTTTTATTGCAGTTCCAACTTCTTTTGTAGCTTTTTTCATATTTTTCCAGGCTTTTTCTCTATCTTTACTAGTTCCAGCAAGTGATTTAACGAGTGCGCCAAGTTTACTACAAAAATTTCCTAGTTTTTTCATAACCGGTGATACAGCTTTACTAATTTTTTTAGCAAAGTCACTAATACTATCAGCAATAACACCAAGAGTTTCATCACTCTTTATTAAATCACTTATACCCTTGTATAATGTATTCATTTGTCTTCGAACACCTGCATTTAATTTTGCTGCAGCAGGTTTAATTTCATCTTTCCAAATATCTTCAAAAAAGCGCTCTATTTGTGTAAGAGTAGAGGGTGGTTCCATTAAGTCAGCCAATGCACGCTTACCTTCCCTAAATTCTTTCCCCACAGCATGTGTTGTTTGCCTACCAATTTTTTTAGCTTGTGCTTTTATTTCTGCTTTTAAATTATCCAATCCACTCATAAATTCCCCCATTTTGTTGTCTTGTATATAACAACTATCAGCAATAGAATATATTGTAAACATCTACTACCAATTCTTGAATTTTTCTCATCTACGCAATTGCTTTCCTGCATCTCCATTCCATTCCTCTTTATTAATTACATAATCCATATTATGGAAAGCGCAATGTATCGGAAGCTTTCATCATCTTACAACAAGCTATCTATATTAAATCTAATTAAATTCCGGCTTAATTGCTTTTTGTTTCCACTGAAATGTCAGGTAAAATAATACTAAACAAGCTATTAGCATTACAGCAAAAAGATAAGCATAATTATTGATTGTATCGCTATGAAATACTGAGATCATAAAACTTACAATGGCTGTAATCATATAATATAAGAAACCAAATATTGAACCGGCCGCACCTGTGACCTTAGCATAATCTTCAAGCGCATTCCGCAGAAGCATAGGAACAATTAAAGCATGACCCATTAAGTGTATGGCCATTGGTACAAAAATCATTACTGAAGCAAGAAATATACTACTATCACTGGAAATTAGTAATGTACCGCACAAAAGAAGCGTACACCCTACTGAACTAAGAACCAGGCCAACTGTTTTTATTTTAAAGATGTTAACAAATCTTTTGATTAAATATTTGCAAAGTAAACCCCCTGCAAGGTTTGCAACACTTAATATTAAAAATAGTTTTCCGTAATTGGATGCCGACATTTCCATTCTATCTATAAAAATAAATGGTGCCTGAATGTAAAAACCAAAACAAATACCATTATATGCACCTACCATAAAGGCATAGCTAAGTAGTACTTTATCCTTCATTGCCACTTTCAATACAACATAAAATCTATTATTTTTAGCGTACCCTATATAAGGATTAGTTTCCGGCAAAAATTTAATATAAACAATGAGCAACATTCCTGAGAGAAGGATTAAAAAGCGAAATACATACTGCCATTCCTGATAATATTCTATTATATATCCACCAATTGCCGAGCCGATAGATGGAACAACAGACATAATCATGGAAACACTTGCATATATATATGAAAGCTCCCATCCTTTGTAGGAATCACGCGCCATGGACTGCGCTATAACCGACCCTACGCTTGCACCATAGGCCTGAAAAACACGCATAATAATAAAAAATTCTATATTTGTAGATAGGCTAATTAAAAACGTAGAGAAAATATAGAAGGAAATGCCGAATAATATTATGGGACGTCTTCCGTAAATATCAGAGATCCTGCCCAAAGTGAATATTCCAACTGCAAAACCTACATAGTAAGCTGTAGTTGAAAGTTGGGCAATACCGCCATTCGTGTGTAATTGATCGGCAATCTCTGGAAGCGCAGCAGAATATATTGTCTCTGTAAGAGTCGAAAGAGATATTAGGCAATATAATAAAAACGGGGGTACTTGCCCTATTACTTTCATAAATTATAGTCACAATTAAAATACCAGGTCTGGATAACATTTTTTATCCAAAACCAGGTAAAAGTTGAAGAAACCAGCCTGGAGTTGGCTTTGCACCTGGTTTCAAAATTACATAATTTTTATTTTCTAACAATATTTAGTAAAAAATAAGTCTAAAAGTTTAAAAAAATCTTTTTAAAACTAACCGAAGAACCGTTTCTAGGTTAGTTTTTCATTAGTTTTTATACGAATTCAGGATAAGCTTCGCTTTTCTAAATTCGCATTTAAACATTAAATCTAAAATGCACAACATCACCATCCTGCATTTCATAATCCTTGCCCTCAACACGCATCTTACCCAATTCTTTTGCCTTGGCTTCGCTGCCAATTTCCAGATATTCCCTGCAGCTAATTACTTCAGCTCTAATAAAACCTTTTTCAAAATCAGTATGGATTATACCGGCAGCCTGTGGTGCCAATGTACCGGCACTAAAAGTCCAGGCATGAGCTTCTTTTGGACCAATTGTAAAAAATGACTTCAAATCTAATAAATTATATGCAGATTTGATGATTTTACTAAGACCGGTTTCCTGCAAACCCAGGCTTTCTAAAAATTCCTGTTTTTCCTCATCTGTTTCCAAAATTGAAATTTCTGCTTCAATCTTAGAGGAAATAACTACACTATTTGCTTTTTCACCTGCCGCTTGTTGAGCTAGCTTCCTGGAATATTCATTACCATCTGCTGCCTCGGGTTCAAGTACATTACATACATATAATACCGGTTTTGAGGTAAGAAGCTGTAAGCCGGCTAACTCTTTTTTATCAATCGCATTTTCCATTGATCGAACCGGTTTTCCTTCTTCAAGCACTTTTTTGCATTGCTCAAGTAAGGTGATCTGCGAAATCAGGCTTTTATCCGACTTTGCTTTTTTTACCAGGTTCACTATTCTTTTTTCAACCGACTCAAGATCGGCGATAATCAATTCCATCTCAATTACTTCTGAATCTTCTACCGGATCAATTTTACCGTGAACGTGAGTGACATCAATATCCTCAAAACATCGCAGTACATGAATAATTGCATCAACTTCTCTGATATGAGAAAGAAATTGATTACCTAAGCCTTCTCCCTTGCTTGCACCTTTAACTAAACCGGCAATATCCACAAATTCGATAAATACAGGTAAGATTTTTGCAGAATCGGCATTATCTGCCAATTGCTTTAAACGTACATCAGGAACTGTTACAATTCCTGTATTGGGTTCTATAGTACAAAACGGATAATTCGCTGCTTCTGCACTACTGCTTGCTGTTAAAGCATTAAACAAGGTGGATTTGCCAACATTCGGCAATCCTACTATTCCACATTTTAAGGCCATAAATATTTATGTATCAGATTTAAGTAATGTAATAATCTAGCATAAATTTGTTATAATACCTAGGAAGAAATCACTGCTTTGAACTTTTCAAAATCTTTGTCAGCAAGGAGTTTGAGCTTATCTATTAAAAAATTCAACCGCTCTTTTAACAATTGTTCCTCATGCGCTGTAAATTTACCCAAAACATGATCTGAAACATTATGGTCTGTATGCTGAGGTCGTCCTATACCGATTCGCAGGCGATGGTAATTGGTGCCAATCAGGTTATCCAGGGATTTTAAGCCGTTATGACCACCGCTACCGCCACCAATTTTGTATTTTATTTTACCAAGTGACAAGTCCACATCATCGTAAATAACTATAATGTTATCCAAAGGAATTTTATAAAATGATACTAAAGGTTGAACTGCAGCACCGGAAAGATTCATAAATGTATCTGGCTTGCATAATATTACTTTTCCAAGATCACAGTCACCTGTTGCTATATCTGCATTAAATTTAGATTTATGAGACCAGGCAAAATTATAGCGGTCAGAGATTATATCGACCGCTATAAAACCGACATTGTGCCGAGTATTTCTGTAGCTAGCACCTGGATTCCCAAGCCCCACAACAAGTATCATTTTACTTATCTTCAGAAGCTTTTGCATCAGCTTCTTTATTATCTTCAGTTTCCCCTGCACCTTCTGAGACAATTTCATCATCAAGGTTGTCGGTTTTACCTCTTTTGCCAAGGACAGATGCAATCACAAATTCTGGATTTTCTAAAAGCTTTGAACCTTCAGGGAGAATTGCATCTTTAGCTTTGATAGAAGAAGCAATTTGCATTTCTGTAACATCAATTTCAATTTTTCTGGGCAGTTTATCGACAGGACACAGGATCGTAAGCAGTCTTTTGACTGTATTGAAATAACCACCTCTCTTAATACCGATGCAGCTTTCTTTGTTAACATAAACAACCGGTACTTGCATCTTTTGCATTTTGCTTTCCAAAAAAACAAAATCTGCATGGCATACTATTTCATTGATTGGGTGTAAATCTATCGCTTTAGGAAGAACTTTATATTTCTTCTGACCAATTTCAAACTGAATAAGCTGTGAGATATACTGAGGTTTTTTGTAGTATTTTGTAATTTCTTTTTCCTCAATCGCAATTGATATCGGTGCTTTTCCTGCTCCATAAACTGTTGCCGGCACCATCCCTCTTCTTCTAAGAGCTCTGGCTGCTCCAGTTCCTAATTCCTCACGCATTTCAGCTGCAAGAGTTAATATCTCGGTCATATTAATTATCTCCAATTTTCTACAGGCCTTTTAACAACCTTGTTCAAGCTCCACAATGTATAACTATATGACCGAAGATTCAAGAGTTTTTTACAATTTTTATACAATTAGTAAACATAAGCAAATCAGGTAAATTATTTAAGTGGATTGATTAGATCTATATTGATATGATGTAAATTTAATAAAAAGAATCTAATTTCTAATCGTAAATTTAACCTTTTATGGCAATATTCAGCTTGGTTTTTTTCAAGGTACTTTCATCACTGTTAAGTGTTTTGATTGGGTTCTTGTCCGGAAGGTTCTCAAATGTAGAAAAAGAAAGCATTGCATCATTGCTTTTTTACTTTGTCGCACCTATTGTGTTCTTTGCTATCCCTACAAGCTCTCACCTCACTTTCAGTTCACTTGGAATTACAGTAGTTACATTTGCATTAGCCACAATACTTGGGGTTTTTAGCTACTGGCTCTACG
>CAJQOD010000007.1 GCA_905479865.1 uncultured Rickettsiaceae bacterium
TAGTAAAAGTGAAGCAAAAAAATTGCATCATATTACGCTATCTAATCAAAAAGAGTATAAAAAATTAATTAAAGAATTGCTCGCTAAAGAACCAGAAATTAAAAATGCTCACAAATTTAGATTTATAAATTTACTAAAACATTCTCTGTTCGTAGATTCTAAAACAAATGACAATAAAAGAGAAACAAATGATTGTTAAACTAATGCCAACATCAAGAATCAAAATTTTCTCTTGCGTCTTGTAGCTACATGCTCTAGACTGGCGCATAATCACTTATAGTGAATTAGATGAAGATAGGGCTAGAAGAACAACGACGCGTTCTACTTCAACTTAAATTACTATATATTGTCGCGGGGTGGAGCAGCTCGGTAGCTCGTCAGGCTCATAACCTGAAGGTCGTTGGTTCAAATCCAGCCCCCGCAACCAATCAAATTTTGTATAACATCATTAAACCCCGAGAATAAGCGTTACCTCGTAGTTGTGGCTCTTGCCACATTACACAGCCTGCTTTATATAATAATCACCATATTTGACAATCATATTATCTGCAACATTTATGATCGGAATCATACAGAAACAGTTTGTTATATAATTCTATCTTGTGATGGTTAGCTCACTTAAATTTACTGCTTTTATTTTCAAACAGAATGACAAACCCCTTAGTTTTGATAAGCCGATTCTGCTTTTTACCAGACTTTCCAAACTATCGGAACTCTCTGCAATTTGCTGAATAAATCCACGTCGCTGCTTCTCGTTTAAATCATCATAATTGGTAAGCAACGCTGTGCCTAAACTAGTTATCGTAGTACGGGTCTCGTGATTGCAAGAAAGAGTGTGTAAACAATATAAATGGAGGAGTGTTTTTTAGAGAGGGTGGCCATATAAACTCTGATTTAGTACAGTTAAGGTTTCTACCTGCGTGATTTTTTCTTGTTTTTTAACGAGATATCATAAGATTGTTCCAACCATTCGGATAATCGGCTTTCATCTTCCATTATTTCAAGGGGTACTTTCCAGTAAGACATAGCGATTTTCTTATCCTTTGTAAGAAAGGTAAAAGGAGTTGAGCCTAAATTTTCATATTGCAGTTGATTAGTGCTATCGACCTTGAAATATAACTCGTCATATGCAATTATGGCAACAATTATGCTATCCTTATATATTCCATAGCCCCCAAACATGGCTCTGGAGGTTATAGAACCAAGTGGTGATAGCAAATCCAGTACGTATTCGACATAGTTGGTAGTCATAAAACACTTACGTCTTGGCTGTTATTTCTTAATTCTATAATTTCCAGCAATCCTTGCAGTAAGCGGTATGAGTATCCCAACTACAACCCATTGGAAATTATAATCTATATTAATCCGGTCTTTAAGTATTATAGTGAGGTAATAGATACCGATAATACATACAAAGCCGATTATTGCACTCAAAAATGGTGGATTCGTTGTGATGGATTTGGCAAAAATTGTCCAGGAAACTGTGAATCCGCAAAGTACCATGAATGCCATCCAGACATGATTAGAAAGTGATTCTGTCATATTTATATACCACATAATGCCGGCAGATAAAGCTATCATTATATAGCCAAGTAAAAATGGTTTATTGGCAAAAGCTTTGCTTTTGGAAAGTGGAAAATATATTAGCAATGTGATACCACCGAATATAATAGCTCCCAGAACATCATAGATGTCATGATATTGTTGATAAATCAATCCAAACGCAACTCCTGCCAAGACTAGACCTAGCGTAATTTTTATCAATGAGTTTTTAGTATTTAAGAGTAGCCAGCCGTAGAATACCATTGCGCTATGCATGTGACCGCTCGGGAAGGCATAGCCAATTTTATTTAAGTGGGTAGATAAAGGTATCTGGAAAATTGATTTAAGCAATACATTGAAGATCATGGCAAATAATAACAAGAAAGTAGCATGACCGAAAATTCTTCTGTCAAGAACCAAAAAACCTAATATAATCAATGGTACCAGAACGATTTCTCGTCCACATGTTAAGAACAAGTTTGCAATAATGTGTAGGTCGATCATACTTAAATACTAATTCTGTTCGTTTAATTGTCTCATCATAAGCATAGGTACTTAAGTTGGCAATTAAAAATTTAATTGTTACCTTACTTTTGTATAAAAAACAATAACTTGCCAGCTTTGTATTTATTAGTTAGTATTTGCGCCTAAGTGATTAACTAACCGTCAATTCCAGATGACTACAGTTTTAGAGGAAAGTTATGGCAGCCGCCAGGTAAAAGAGGAAAAACGGCCTTTTATGACCATGCCGGAGCGTAAAAAATACAATAAATGGCGCCTTAGAATCCTGATTTCAATTATTTTTGGTTATGGGACGTATTATTTGTGTAGGCAAAATTTCTCTATGATAATGCCTGCATTTATGGAAGAATTTGGCTATTCCAAAACTCAGCTTGGCTGGGTTCTGACCTTAGCTTCTGTGGTATATGGGATTGGCAAGTTTGTCAATGGTTATATAAGCGATAAATCCAACGCAAGATATTTTATGGTAATTGGTCTGTTGTGTTCGGCTGTTGTTACGTTTATTTTAGGTTTTGCTGACAGTTTAGGATTTCTTGGATTTTTTTTGATGCTAAATCATTGGTTTCAGTCAATGGGGTGGCCACCGGCTGCGCGGATGCTAACACATTGGTTTGCACCCAAGGAGCTTGGTACCAAGTGGGCTTTGGGAGCAGCATCTCATCAGGTAGGCGGTGCGATAACGCTCGTATTTTCAGGGTATCTGGTTGCTAATTTTGGTTGGAGATACGCATTTTTTATTCCAAGCATTATTGCCATTGCAGTAGCATACATACTGTTTAACCGATTGCGTGAGTCACCAAAGGAACTAGGTCTTCCATTCGTTGAGGCGTACAAAGGTGATGAAGAATTTGAGGAAGATACTGATGAAGATCATTTGAGTAATATGGCAATTTTTCGTAAAGTATTTGTCAATAGAAATATGTGGTATATATGCTTTGCCAATATGTGTGTGTACATTGTTCGCATTGGAATAATATTTTGGGCACCTTTGTTTTTGAAGGAATTCAAAAATGTTTCATTATCACATGCCGGTTGGCAAGTTGCAGCTTACGAAGTCACGGGTTTGCTCGGTGGATTTGCGGCCGGCTGGATTTCAGATAAGTTACTGGGCGGACAGCGTGGACCAGTTGGAGCTTTATTTATGATTTGTCTGGCTCTGGCACTAGTCATGTTTTGGCAGATGCCGGAAGAATATGCATCTTTTAGTATGATTTCCCTCATTCTTGTAGGTTTTTTTGTTTACGGACCTCAAGTGTTGGTAGGTGTGGCATCAGCCGATTTTGCATCCAAGAAAGCAATTGGTACAGCCAATGGCCTAGCGGGGACTATGGGATATGTTGGATCAGGCCTGTCTGGTATATGTGTTGGTGCGTTAATTGATAACTCAGGATGGTCTGGAGCTTTTACATTCTTTATTTGTGCTGCTTTGCTGGGAGCAATGTTTTTTCTTCTTACATGGAGAGGGGTGAAGAATCATCAATGTAAAGCTTCATAAATTGATTTGGCAAGCTCCTTACTGATCCCGTCTACTTTTGCAAGTTCTGTAATAGTTGCATCCGAGATGACTTTAAAAGATCCGAAATAATTCAGCAGAGCTTTTTTGCGTGATTCTCCTATACCGGAAATATAATCCAGCGAGGAAGTTTTTATAGCATTTGAACGCTTGTTTCTATGAGATTTGATAGCAAAATTATGCACTTCATCGCGAAGAATCTGTAGATATTTCATCACGCTTAGATTTTTATCCAGGGTAAAGACATCTCGGCCGGGTCTGTGAAATTGTTCTCTGCCGCTGTTTCTGTCAACACCTTTTGACATACAGACAAACGGCAAATCAATTTTTAGCTTCTCCATCACTTCAGATACTATCTTCATGTGTCCTTTTCCGCCGTCAATGATTATCAGATCAGGTGTTCTAAAAGGCTCGGACTTTAAACGTTTAAGTCGTCTGGTTAGTACCTCTCCTAGCATTGCGTAATCATCACCTCCATGAGCAAATGGATCGATTTCCTTGATGTTAAATAGACGATATTCCTTTTTTTCAAAGCCATCAGCACCGGCAACTACCATAGCTCCAACAGGAAAAGCTCCCTGGATATGACTGTTATCATAGATTTCAATACGCTTTGGAGTCTCATTTAAGGAAAATAGTTTTTGTACTTCAATTAATGCGGTTGAATTTTTTGCAGAAATCTTCAGGTGTTTTTGCAGGGCAAGCTCTGCATTATGCAAAGCATTTTGCATAATTTTGTTTTTTATACCAAGCTTTGGAGTGGATATTTTGATATTACTTCCATGTAGCTCGTTTAGAGCAATTATGTAAATACCTTTATCTTCCAGCTCATGGCTTATGAGTATCTGAGCGGGGGGTGTTTTACTTTGATATAGCTGCATTATAAAGGATCCTAGTACATCGGTTGGAGACGCTTCTGGGCTAGTGTGAGCTGGGAAATAAGCTTGATTGCCGCAAGGTTGATGCGACCTGTAGATAAAAAGCTGAATACAGAACTCACCATTATGAGAAGCAAGAGCAATGACATCTGCGTTTTCCAAATGCCGGGTGCTATCTGATTTGAGCTGTACATAACTTATAGCCTTGATTCGATCACGAATTACAGCAGCTTTTTCAAACTTCATTTCGCTGCTAAGCTTCTCCATTTTATTGGCAAGTACTTTCTGTAGGCTTTTATTTTTGCCTGCAAGAAATGCCTTAACTTCAAGCACTAAATCATCATATTCTTCTTTGGAAATTTTACCAACGCAAGGGGCATAACAGCGATTTATCTGATATTGCAGGCATGGCCTCTTTCTATTTTCAAAATAGCTGTCGGTGCATGATCTTAACCTGAATATTTTCTGCAATTCGATGAGAGTTATGTCAACATGCCCGGAAGATGCAAATGGTCCAAAAAATTTACCGTCATTAAGATTTTTTCCACGATATTTTAGTAATTGCGGGTAGTCGTGATCCAGCCTTAATTTTATGTAGGGAAAAGATTTATCATCTTTGAGTAGTATATTGAATTTAGGTTTGAATTTTTTGATCAGTTGTCCTTCGAGAAGTAACGCTGCTGATTCTGATTCAGTTACGCTATATTCAAGATAGCATACCAGCGAGATCATGGCTTTATTTTTGCCGGTAAGTTCAAGCGTATATTGTGATAGCCTGTTTTTGATGTTCTTTGCTTTGCCGATATAGAGAATATTTTTATCAGCACCGAGCATACGGTAGATGCCGGGAAGCTCAGGTACGTTAGCTAGATGTGATTTAATTAGCTCTTTGCCATGCATTATTTTTTCTCAGAGCTTGGAACCGGGTCATAGCCGCCATCTGTAAAAGGATGGCATTTCAAAATACGTCGTACGCTTAAAAATAAACCTTTGATGACGCCGTATGTGTTGATAGCCTCCTTTGCATAGAAAGAGCATGTTGGAGAATATCTGCAATTTTGCCCAAGCCAGGGTGAGATGAAGAATTGATAGAATTTAATGATCAGTAGAAATGGGTATTTCATAATATTTAGTATACCCCGCTATGTAACAAGTTTATTGCGGCCTATCTATATTTGTCAGTTGCCATTCAGGACCGGTACTCAAAGCACTTTTGGTAAAGGTCCATTCTTCGTGTAATTCCTTGACTTTATTAGTGACGTTCTTGCCGGCAAAGAGTATTTTGATAAAAATGTTATTTCCAAACATGTAAATCTCTGAAATTTGAGCACTGAGTGCTGATTTTTTCGCTACATATTTACCATAGCTTGAAGCCATTGATTTAAAATTCTCAAGGTATCTTTTGTCCACTAAGTCCTCTAGCTCGTTTTTGTCGCTATTTGCACCTGCTTCAATAATCATTCTAAACGCACTTTTGGCTCCTTTGAGGAAACTCGCAGCATTGAATGCTGGAACTTTATTCATCACATCAATCATACCGGCGTTAATCTCAGCTTCGTTTTCCAAAACAATCAAACCTTTCATATTAATCTTTTTCTTCTTGGCAAAACGGGGTCTTAATATTGTTGAGGTTTTAGTGGAAGTCGTGCCGGTGACGTCTTTCATTTTACTGCTTTCTCCGAAGAAAGATTTGTTTTTTGCGGGGTCATCTTCAGAAGTTCTGCCCAAAGTAGAAAGCAATTTATTAATCACAAAGAAAGCAATAGCAGCAAATATTATTAGTTCAATGAGTTGCCCAGACATATAAATCCTTATAAATTTTTGAATGTATTTAATTCTAGTGCAAAAGTCCTTATTTGAAAAGTTATTTATTTATGCTAGAGCTTAGCGTAAATAGTCCGGAGTGATATAAGTTCCTTTATTATCACTAAAGAGAGGCACATTTAAGATGTTTTCAGCTTATTTTAAAAAAATGACCAAAATACATAATAAGAAATCAAGTGTTGCATTAAATTTTCCATTTTTGCCTTATCAGGAGGAGAGAGTAGGTGCTGAGTCGTATAAAAATAATAGTATTGTTCATAGATGTGTAAGTTTAATAGCTACTTCTGCAAGTCATGTTCCCTGGCAGGTATATAAAGATCACGGTGGCAAGAGAGAATTACTGCTTAATCATCCGGCAGCCGGATTGTTAAAGTCACCTAATCCTGAAAAATCAGGTGCTGATTTTTTTACCGAAAGCATTTCTAGCTTATTGCTCTATGGGAGTAGCTATATTTTATCTGCACATGCAAATAGTAATAAGCCGTCTGAGATGTATAATTTGCATCCAACAATGGTAGAACATATAAACTCGGCAAGATACCTGGTTGCATATAAATATAGAGGTGGCAACAGGGAACAGATTTTTCAGATAGATCCAGTTAGTAGAATTGGCCGTGTGCTACATTTGAGGAGTTATAACCCATCTGATCAGCAGCAGGGGTTAACTTCACTAACAGCTGCTGCAAAGCCGATCAATTTGCATTCTAAAATCATGGATTGGAATAAATCTCTGCTTAAAAATGCAATTCGGCCAAGTGGTGCCTTGATATTTCAGGATGGTAACGGCTATCTGACGGATGAGCAATTTGAGCGTTTGCAACAGCAATTTTATGATAATTTTAGCGGAGCGTCCAATTCAGGTAAGCCGCTGATTTTAGAGGGTGGATTAAAGTGGCAGGAAACCAGTAATGCAGAGCGTTTTGAAAAATTCATTGAGCTTAAGGATTCCAGTGCCAGAGACATAGCAATTGCTTTTAACGTGCCGCCGCAATTACTTGGTATAAATGGTGACAATACTTATAGCAATATGCAGGAAGCAAGACTGGCTCTTTGGGAAGAAAATATCATACCGCTACTTGATAAATACGCAGATGCTTTAAGTAATTGGTTATCCTATTGGTACGACGAAAATCTAGTTATTGATTTTGACAGAGAGTCCATTTCCGTCCTGACTGAACGTAGAGAGAATTTATGGTCGAAGATAGCCGGTGCTGATTTTATGACGATCAATGAAAAGCGAGCCTTTGTCGGTTTGGGACCTATAAAAAATGGGGAGTGCCTGAATTCAGCAGGGAAAGGAGGATAACATGCAATTTACGGTGAATAAGTTATATGGCTTTATTGCAAAGTTGGTGATCTTGCTGGAGGAAGAATTGGATGATTTAAGATCAAGTAAATCAAAAAGTGCTCTTAACGTAAAAAAGAACATTACAGATACACTCAATAAACTGGTGACTCTTATTATTCAGCTAAATAAATTGAGTCAGGATGAAATGATGCGTTCCAATCAGGCAATGCCACTTGAAGATCAGGAAATTATTGAAAGATTTTTAAGTAAATACAAATAATGAAATATGACAAAAAGTTACTCGATGCATTATTGCGTCAGGATTTTAGTAGTTTTATCGGTAAAGTATTTTATACGATTAATCCGGGTGCGGAATATCAGGCTAACTGGCACATAGATTTGACTGCAGATTATCTGGAGGCTGTACGCTCGGGGGCGATAAAGCGATTGGTAATTAACATGCCGCCAAGAACTCTGAAATCTGTATGCGTGAGCGTGGCCTGGCCTGCCTGGCTCATTGCTCAAGACCCTTCGATAAGAATCATGGCAGCAAGCTATTCTTCAGTACTGAGTATCAAGCATTCACTGGATTGCCGACTTGTTGTTGCATCGGACTGGTATAAGCGTTTATTCCCCGGAACAATATTAAGTAAAAAGCATAATCAAAAGAGCAAGTTTTTGACTACTGAAAATGGTTTTAGATTTGCAACCAGTATTGGAGGCTCTGCAACGGGTGAGGGTGGTGATGTGTTGATTATTGATGACCCGCATAACCCCACGCAAATTAACTCTCTGAAAATACGCAGCAGAGTGATTGAGTGGTTTGAGCAAACTTTTGTCACCAGACTAAATGACAAAAATAAGGGAGCTATTGTGCTGGTGATGCAGCGCCTGCATGAGGATGATTTGTCGGCACATCTACTTTCAAGCGGCGGTTGGCAATTGCTTAAGATACCGGCAATTGCGCCGGAGGATATTATTTACGATATTGGTAGAAATAATTATCAATATAAGAAAGGTGATCTACTTAATTCCAAACGTGATCAGTTAGAGTTTTTAAGTAATATTGAACAGGAAACAGGAGCTAGAAATTTTGCAGCTCAATTTTTGCAGGAGCCATTACCAGCAAGCTTCAACCTATTAAGCCCGGAAGATATTTCGTATTATGACAAAGTGCCGGAGAAATTTGATTATTATGTGCAAAGCTGGGATACGGCAATTAAAGTTTCCGAGAAAGCCGACTATAGCGTGGGAACAAGCTGGGGAATATTGGATAATAAATATTATCTGGTGGCAATGGTTCGCAGGAAAATGAGTTATCCGGATCTTAAGCAAGAAATTGAAAAGCAAGCATCTAAATTCAAGCCAAGACATCTTCTGATTGAGGATAAAGCCAGTGGCCAATCGGTTATTCAGGATTTAAAGTTGGCGGGTTATAATAATATCACGCCGATAAAACCCAAGTTGGATAAGATTACACGATTTGCGTCAATTGTTGCAATTTTTCAATCAGGGCAAGCAGTACTGCCTGAAAAATCTGTATATAAGAGAGAATTACTTAGAGAACTAACTTCTTTCCCGAATGTAAAAAATGACGATATTGTCGATTCAGTAAGTCAATTCCTGAATTTTAGCAAGGATATAAGAAATAAGGGACGTGTGCGGGTGAGGCTAATATAGAAATTAACTATGCGTTAATCTATCGGTATTATCATAAAATTACAGTTAGTGATTTTATTGAATGTTATAGAGGAGAGTATGGCTAAAAAGTTTTCAGATAATGCAAAGGCCTTGAGAGAGAAAATGGAAAGAGAGAACGCAGGGGTTAAGCAGAAAGAAAATCGTGGTTTAAAAGGTGAGGCACAAGAATTCTCGGAAAGTGCAAAAAAATTAGCAGAAAAAATGCAGCCGGCACAGCCGACTCTTGATGAGATGCCAACTCAGGAAGAAGCTTTTGTCGGTCTTAGTAAGGACCTTAATGCTAAAATGTATGCGGAGGCACATATTATCCCCCAAATTGATTCATTAATAGATCGTCACAGGGATGGTAGTGGTATTCCCAAAAGTGAAATTGAAAGCACTTTTAAGGAAGTAATGGGGCAGATGGTAACAGACGACATTATGACTCAAGAAGAGATGGATGCATATATAGCCCCATCAAAAGTTGCTGTGAAACAAACAGGACTCTTAAGTGCGTTTAAAAAAAAGGAGTATGTTGATGGGCCTTCACAATTTGAGAAGGATATCAATAGTTCTATGGAATTTAAGGGCGATAAATTAGAATCTCCTAATCTTCAGTCATTTAAAGATAAACTCATGAATGGATTGAGTAAAATATGTAATTCTTTGGGATTGAAAGGTTTAGCTAAAGCTTGTCGCCAGTCAATCAGTAAAGATAATTTGGAAAAGACATATAAGGCAGAAGCCGGGTTATCAAACCTGACTTCAAAGGTCGTGAAGGAAGCCAAGGCTATTGGTAAAGAGGCCGGTACACCTGAGGCAAAGCGTGTGGGTGAGCGGACGCAAGATATTCTCGCTAAAAGGCAGCAGTCTAAAAATAGCGGTCATTCCAGGTAGTTTAGTTAGATTAATAAATAATATAGTGTTTATCCAATTGCATCAGGAATTTTTCTGGTGCAATTATTATTTGCAGCTAAAGGGTATAAGCGTTACCTGAGTTGTTTTCTTAAGAAAATGACTTGAAAAAACATTTATTCACTGCTATAAACGACCCGTCTTATGACAGTTTTTTTCAGGCGCACCCTTAGCTCAGCTGGATAGAGCAACGGATTTCTAATCCGTAGGTCAGAGGTTCGAATCCTCTAGGGTGCACCATTCTCCAGTTTTAGCCGTTTTTACGAATGCGTCAAACGGTGAACGCAAGGTAAACTCTAGCTTCTGGCCGTTTAATTTTTTTGTCGAAAGTACCAAATTTATCAATTGCCTTTTCTTGTTCATTTCCGACAAATTAAATGTTTTATGTGCATTTGCTGCTAGATTTAGCACATTATCATATTCTCTGTGAACTTATCATCAGCATTATTGTGATCCTCTAATTTCAGTATTATCATGCCTCTGCGCTTAATAAGCTGGTAACGTTTTTTGTCATGTTCTTCCTCACTGATTTTGTCTTCCAAGAAGAAATCCATTAACTTATCAAGCTTAGTTTTAATTTTATTAAGCTCCTTGTTTAATTCGGTAATACGAGTCTTGTAATAAACTCTCTCGTCATCTGCTGTGTCTTTACATATTTTATTACCTTTTCCAGTGTTTTAGGCTTGATATACATAGATTTAAATTATTCTTCTATTTGTTCAATTATTTCCTCTTCTCTGATATAAATTTTCTTCTTTGGGTTATCAGGATTCCATGCAGTAAGATAAGTAATTTTACCCTCACTACTAGCACGTGTTCTTTTTTTAGTTTCAGTGGTGACTACACGGCCAGTAACTGCACATGTTAACATTCCTCTAACCATAAATTCTTTTCCTCTCCATTTGAATGGTTTCTTATTTCAGCCCAATCTTACTTTTTGACATTGATCAAATAAATCTTTACTGATAACGGTTTTGTAGATGTGCGGATATTCTTTACCGGTTTTCTTTAGTTTCATTATTCCATGATAAAACGGATTCTGAATAATGCTATGAATATGTGATAGGCATAAATAGCTCTGATTTTCACGTGAATTACGAAGTCTCCAATCTCTTGTATGTTTAACATCTCCGATAAGGTATGGTTACCTGTTGCATATTCTTCAAACAGGCTTCTAATGAGCGGAACACGCATTTTGTCAACTACAATCTCCCCCTTACCACGATTATAGCTTACTTCCGTTATTAATATGCAGATAACTGATTGGCGCAGTACTAACTCACTCCCTCATACGTAGCTTTTGCATATCGATCGAATAACCCTGCTCCTGTTCTTTGGTTGAAACACGCTCCAGCATAACGGCCTTGGCTACTTTGCTCATATCTGTCTCCTATACATAACTGACCGGCTGTTCCTAAGTAGAGGCGATCAGAAAGTTAAAAATGTATAGGATGTTTCAGTGTATATGTACTCAACATATCTTACGTTATTTCCAAATTCATCACTGCTTGGCAGTTTATCAAAAACGCTATAAATGTAAAGAAACTTAGGTTCGTAGAAAAAGCGTAAACTGATATATAATAAATTCTTATTATTTAGATAAAAAATTTTTATTTAGTACTCTTTTTAAATCGCAGCAAACCTTTTCTAAGTTTGGAAATAAACTGCCTTCATTAATACCTAATTCATTCAATTCATCACGTATTTTCATTACATCTCCTGCACATACGTGCCATTCTCTTACAATTACACTTTCCTTCCATGTATCATCTCTTTTGTAAAAAAGAGGTACAGCAGTAAAAACAGAATCCTGTGCAATGACTCTTGGGGTTACATGAGGTGGTTCAATTAGTTCTATAGAGAATATTTTCGTAGGGTGACAATAATTTTCAATATCAATTGCCAGTTTAGCATGGTGGTATACATAAACGATTCCGTCACGATCTTCCTTATTTTCTCGTATAGCAAAATAAAGAGCACATAATGGATTTCTGGTCCAATCTAAGAGCATGGTTGGAAGACCATAATGTTGGCCAACAATTAACCACTCCCAATCTGTCCTAGGAATGCTTAGACCTTCTAAGTATGGCAAAGCTTGTTTTTTGAATTGTTTTGAGTCTATCATAAACTTTGTGTAAGTTGGAAAAATCAAGCAGTATAAAATACTGTAAAAAACAACTTAAACAAGAGATAAAAATGGCAAAAAAAATAGATAACAAAGCAGTAGATGTAAATACTAAATTAGTAGAAGAAT
>CAJQOD010000008.1 GCA_905479865.1 uncultured Rickettsiaceae bacterium
CATCGCATTTTTCTGCTTAGGCATAAGTGCTAGTGGTCAAAGCATTGGTTTTGCAACTATAGCAGAACAGTTTAAAAAACAATTTGTTGCTGTTGGATTTGGCTTAAATAATACTATGATAGTTTTGATCTCAGCTATTAATGCACCCGTAATTGGCTTTTTGTTGGATTACACAAAAAAAGCTAACGAGTTGATTTTAAGTGAATATCTTTCTGTATTTATTATATTAGTCATATTATCATTAATTGCAGTTTTTACCTCTATTTTTCTTATACAAGAGACTTATACTAAGTCTTTAGCTGATTTTACTTACCTAGAGAGTTCTTGAATGAGTATCTACCTGCTGACTTTAAGTCTTTAGTGGATTTGTCAAAAATCACTGTGGAAAAAGAAAGTTTTGTTGAGGATGACTTAAAACGTAAACTTAGTGATATTATCTATTCGGTGCAAACAAAAGAAGGTGATGAGGCTTTTGTATATATCCTGGTAGAAGCACAAACATCGTAAGCAAGCAGTAAAGGCGGTATAGTTGAGAATAGAGAAAAAATATCAAGTAAAAGTCAAGGAGATGAATGAAAATGATGAGCTTGATTATGAACTTGGAATAATTCCTAGACCGCCTTTACAGTGCGCTTACAAAAAATCGGGTATGGAACCTGCTACATATTTTTACATCCTGCAAAATGAGTTGAGCCAGCGTAACGTTACTTACTACCAGTCCAGTTAACAGTAGGTAAAGAAGGCGTAGCAGGCAGTACTACCCTCAAATCCAAAGATGGTGCCTTAACTGTGATGGCTATATTTGGAATTGTTTACTTATTTTGTTTAACTATTTCTTTTCTAGGTCTTTTTTTAAATTAGTTGTATTATGATTGCTTTGATTGTACTTAAGGGATTTGTTACATGCTTCGATTGCCTCCTGTATTCTACCTAAATCTTTTAATATTAGAGCTTTGTTATAGAAATAATTAGATACTTTAGCAGAGTCTGACTCTAATAAAATAGCTTGATCTATAGCTTTATTGGCCTCTTCTAATTTTTTTAAACCAAACAAGCTGGTAGCTCTTATAGAATAATCATATGCAGATCCATGTTTCTTGTTAATAACAATATTTATGCTGTCAAGTGCCTCCCGATACAAACCAAGCTTACTTAAAGCTAAAGCTTTAGCGCTGTAAGCTTTTATAAAGTTTGGATTATACTTTATTGCACTATCAAAAGCTTGAACAGCTTCTTCAAATTGACTCATTCTACCCAGAACTATACCCTTATTATCATATGCCCATACAAATCTTGGGTTAATATCAATTGCATTGTCAAATGCCTTAATTGCTTCTTCAAGATTACCATTTTCCATGAACTTTATGCCATTATTATTATAATCTATTGATAAATTGAATTCTTCTTTATTCAAACCAGCAAAACTATTTTCATCCAATATCTTTTTTACAAGCCCGTCTTCATTGGAATCACTTTGTTTGTTACCCGCAAAAGAAATAGAGGACAATCCAATACAAAAGTAAAAAATGGCTACTCTTATAGTATTCATAATCTTATTTTTTGGTTCAAATTCATTTTAACTTCTAATTGTTTTTTTTAACAATTGTAAGATTAAATCTCAACTATTCCATATCACCTGATAAATCACCAAGAAGCCTAATCCTTCACCTATATCACTATCTGTCTCACTGAGATGTTCTTAAATATAAGTAATATTTGCAAACGTTTTTTCCTGGTTATCCCCCGCCAAAAACCTTAATGCTCCAAGAATGCTTTCTTGCTCTGCCTCAAGCTTAATAAAGTTTTTATAAGTTTTATTTCTCCTTTAATTTCGCCTTTTAGCTGGCCTTTTGCAAACTCCTCTTCTCTAGCTAATCTTTGTGTTGCAAGTGAGTCTTCTTCTTAAGCCTTTTGCTTCCAATATAAAGCCTGTGTATCTGCATCCCATGTTGCTACTTTCATAATTTCATACCCCTTTTAATTACCTCAGCTCTATCTGGCTTTTCTGTTTTTTTTTTGAGCAATCCACTAAACATTACTAAAATACTCATCCTGCAATTGCAAGAGTTATCTGGTTTAGCTTCTTGGACCTGCTCTAAAACTAAAGTCCTGGGCTTAAAATATTGTTTTAGATAAGTTCCTTATATATCCTCACTTCCTGAAACTTGATTAATCCTTATTATTTGAATTTTGTGGAACATAACCAAAGGCTATTACTTCTGCTGATTTATGTTTTTTAAGTAATAAACCTTGTCTTACAGTATTATCTCCTAGTCTTATATTCAAATCATCAAGCATTCTTGACAAGGTTTCCTGCCTGTTTTTTAATAGAAAAGCATCAAAACTTAATTGATGTGGCTGACTACATAAACCATGCAAACTCACACCAATTTTCTTAACCTTAGTTATTCGTTTCTTTTTGATTATACCATCCCAACATTTCATTACAGAATGTACCAAACTTTTATCGTCACAAGATAACTCTATTTTTACTCTGGAATTAATAATTTCTTTGCTTGTAGTTTCTATAGTTAGTACAATGCTATTTGTGTATAATTCTTTAGCTCTTAATCTGCTGGCAGCTCTCAAAACAAGGTATAATAAGGCATTTCTAGCATTATCTATTGTTCTTAATTCGGGACTGAGAACCTGACTATGCCCGATAATACTTTTCTTTGCCTCTTCAACAGGTAAATCCTTGCCTCTAATTAGATACCATATTTTCTCTCCATTAATACTGCCCCATTTGTTGCGCAACGCTGCTTTATCTTGAGCGCATAAATCTTGCACGGTAGATATACCGCTATTTAATAGACGAGCATAAGTTTTAGCACCGATACCTGGCATATCCGTTAATCTTAAACCATATAATTTCTCAGGTAATTCTGAAGGTCTAATAACAACCAACCCATCAACTTTTTGAAAGTTCGTTGCTATTTTTGCCAGATATCTGTTAGAGGATATCCCTATTGAACAGACAATGTAATCACCCACATTATTTTTAATGGCAGTTTTTATTTGCTTGGCAATTAAAACTGCCTCTTCTGCATTACAATATTTACCGGTTAAACGACAGGCTCCTTCGTCTATTGAAAATATATGATCCACTTTAAGATATTTATTTATTTCCTGGAATATTTTATGATGATATTCCGCGTATACTTTATGTCTGGCGTTAATGCAGATTAAATCCGGGCATAGTTTTTTAGCTTCATATATTTTCGTACCAGTCTGCACACCTTTCAACTTTGCTTCGTAACTTGCTGCAATTGCACAAGTAGAATCAGAAGCTGAAGGTACTACTGCTATTGGCTTATTTCTTAATGTCGGGTCTAATTGCTGTTCGATCGTGGCAAAATAACTGTTAATATCTATATATAGCCAGTTTAGTTTCTTTTCTTGACAAAACTTCTGTTGTTCATCGTGATGTTCCATATACAGATTTTTTTATGATATTATCAAAATATGCCTGGATATAAATCTATTGACTATAGTAATAATCTAAAGTTCAGTATTATGGATTTGTTCTGTGTTCATAAGTTACTAATATCAATATAGATAGTAAAACTCAATTTGAATTTTACAAAAGTTCTTTGACTACTAGTTTTTTTATAAGACTTTATTTGAAGTAAAATGTTTGGGAATTATATACTTAATGCTCCAAAAGTTATTTAGTAAACACTAACCTTAAGAGTTTTTCAGGTTTAGCTTGTACTTTTGGGGTGTTAGGTATATAATTTCCTTAAATTATGATACACTTAAACCACTTTGGAAATAAGGGATTGCAAGTTCAGAAGGAAGATAAATAATGATCATTCTACACTCATAAATTTATCGAAAACCGTCCACTAGCGGGTACCATTCTTCGATTTCACACGCTTTTATGAATGTCTCAAACACGCACTCTACTCATTTGCTTGGTATGAACTAACTTATGATATATAAAAAAATAATTAACTAACAAATTTTAAAGATGATTAAAGGAAGTAAAAAGAGTAAAAAACTAAAAATTTTAGAAAATACAATAAAAGACCAGATTATTGGTCAGGAAAGCTTGATCGAGAATCTTCTGGTTTGCCTGCTAGCTGATGGACACATGCTGATAGAAGGTATGCCGGGACTTGCTAAAACCACTGCAGCTAAAGCAGTTGCTGAAGGTATTGAGGGAGATTTTCATAGAATACAGTTTACACCGGACTTGTTGCCATCAGACCTAATCGGCACGGAAATTTATACCCATGAAACTGGGTCTTTTACTTTCAGAGAGGGACCATTATTCAATAATATCGTACTTGCAGATGAAATAAACCGCTCTCCTGCAAAAGTTCAGTCAGCTTTGCTGGAAGCCATGGCAGAAAGGCAGGTGACTGTTGGTCATAAAACTTACCAATTGCCGGAATTATATATGGTTCTTGCAACTCAGAACCCTGTTGAACAGGAAGGCACCTATAGTTTGCCAGAGGCGCAATTAGACCGTTTTTTAATGTATGTAGTTGTTGATTACCCAACTTTTGAAGAGGAGTTGAAAATTATTGAGCTAGATGAAAACAGGATAAGCAAAGATAAGAAAAAGAAGCCTATCGCATCCACATCCCAGCAGGAAATATTTGACGCACGCATTGCTGCACATCAAATGCACATAAGCGATAGTCTCAAAGAATATATAGCAACTTTGGTAATGGCATCACGCAACCCGGGAAAATATGATTCCCAGCTTGCAGGCTGGATAATGCATGGAGCATCACCGCGCGCTACTCTAGCTTTGATCAGATGCGCTAAAGCATTAGCTTGGCTTCGTGATGATGAGTATGTGACACCTACTCACATTCAGGCAATGGCTCCGTATGTCCTGGCGCACAGAATTATTTTAACTTTCGAGGCAGAAGCTAGAACCATTTCTAGAAATGATATTATTGCACGATTGCTGGAAGTAGTGGCAGTTCCTTAGAGGTCATCATGTTATATCCAGATTTTGACGAATTGGTACAATTAAGGTCTAAAGCCGCTCAAAGCAAGCTGGCATTCAAGAAAAAGGCAAAATCTTCCATGACAGGAGATTACCTGTCGCCATTCCGTGGACAGGGTATGGAATTTGATGAGGTAAGAAAATATGTCATTGGAGATGATATCAGAAAAATAGATTGGCGCATTACCGCAAGAGCTGGCATTCCGCATATAAAATTATTTAAAGAAGAACGCCAACTCAATATATTACTGTGTGTCGACATGAATCACACCATGAGATTCGGTACCAGAGGCACTTTCAAGTCCGTGCAGGCTGCCAGATGCGCAGCAATTTTGGGATGGTGTGCTAATAATAATAGCGATGCAGTTGGTGCGTATTTGTTTGGAGATTTACCGGAGAAGGAAACGTTTTTCCGCCCAAAACGTTCAAGGCACTCTTTGTGGCAAATGTTACAAACTCTGGCTAAGCCGGCTGAATCGATAAATAATGGCTATGTTCAGCTTTCAGAACCGGTTGAGTTTTTGCACAAAACTGTTAAATCCGGAAGTTTAGTCTTTATTATTAGCGATTTTATAAATATAGATGATCAATTCCAGCAACAATTATGCTATCTGGCAAGGAGGTCTCAAATAATACTGGTTTCAGTAAATGATGTTGCTGATATGGATATTCCGCAATCTGGAAATATCTTATTTTCAGCAAATGAACATCAAAAGTTACATATCAGTACAGACAATCAGGCTGGCAGAAAAACTTACAGACAACAATGGCAGGAGAATAGGTCTAAGCTAGATGAGATCGCAACTGGTTTAGGTATCAACATTATAGCAATCAGAACAGATCGTGATGTATATTATGACTTATTTCAGGGTTTAAAATTAAGTTAAATGCAAGAAATTATAAAAAACAAAGATCTGCAAAAAGATTTAGCGGGCCAGGTAAATGATATAATGCTTGGTAAGTTATATGATATTGACGGGCTTGATGCGGTTGACTGGTGGCCACTTGCGCCTGGGTGGTGGATAATAATAACTGTACTTGCGGTTCTTTCTCTTGCAAGACTTAGATACTACCTAAAAAAGCGAGCCTGGAGACTCAGTTGGCAAGGGCAGGTTTTTGAGGAATTAGATCAGATGCAACAAACCATTAATCAGGAAAATGCACAAAATATTGCAATTAAACTAGCTCAGTTTGTACGGCGAATTGCAATGCATAAATATACTCGGAATGATTGTGCCGCACTTGTCGGACAAGATTGGTTACGCTGGCTTACACAACACGATGGTAATAATTTTGACTGGGTAAAAAATGGAAGAATTTTAATCGAAGAAGTATTTGCAAGCAAGAACAGGGAATTGTCGATTAATATTAATACACTCAATGATTTGATTAATGCAATAAAAAATTGGCTAAGATAGATGTTTACATTTTATTGGCCCTGGATGGCTTTATTACTTCCTCTACCACTTATTGCCTGGTATTTTCTACCGGCAAACAAGAATAATAATTCTGATACATCACCTGAACTATTATTTCCACATATTCAGCGTTTATTAAATGCTTTTACTGACAAAACAGCAGGCACTGGCAAATCTAAGGAATGGTTTATTATCATACTATCCCTTCTGTGGATTTCGCTAGTCCTGGCCTTGATGCGCCCACAATGGCTTGACCAGATGGAATATAACAACAAGGAAGGTTACGATATTATGCTTGCAGTTGATGTATCTGCATCCATGGAAGCACTGGATTTTTCTACAGAAGAGAAGCGAATTAGCCGTCTTGATGTTACAAAAGAGGTGGTCAGTAAATTTGCATTAGAGAGAAAAGGTGATCGTTTAGGGCTTATTTTATTTGGTGAATATGCATATTTACAGATTCCAATGACCTTTGACACTATAGCTGTCAGTAATATGCTGAGCAACGCAGCTACAGGCATGGCCGGCCCATTAACTGCCATTGGCGATGCAATTGGTATTGCAGTTAAAGAGATAAGAGGAAGGTCTAAAAAATCAAGAGTAGTTATTCTGCTCACTGATGGTGCTGACACGTCAAGTAACATTCCACCATTAGAGGCTGCTAAAATCGCCAAGCATTATGATATTCGTATTTACACGATTGGCATTGGTGCCGGCACCGGCAAGCTTACTCCATATCCAGACCAGTTTGGGCGAATATCAATGGTTGAGATCGGTATGGATGAAGAATTGCTTCAGAAAATTGCAGATATTACAGGTGGGCAATATTTTAAGGCAACAGATAATGCAGCTCTGGGAAAAATATACAATAAAATTAATGAGTTGGAGAAGATTGAAATAGAGATGATGGAATACAGAATTAGACAACCACTTTATAGATATCCTTTGGGATTTGCCTGTCTATTCTTCCTGATACTATGCCTGATGCCACTTATCCAGAGGCCTGAACATGGAGTATAGTCAATTTCATTTTGCAAATAATTACTGGTTCTTGGGGCTTCTGGTTATACCTGTTATATGGCTACTATATAGTTTGTATTATCAAAGCAATGCCAATATAAAAGATTTAGAGAATTTTGCAGATAAACATCTGATTCCTCATTTGCTCCGCAACTCCAGAACAGGACAAATTTCCATCTGGAGGTCACTGGCTTTGGGTTCTGTGTTGTGGGTTTGCCTGATGGCTGCAATGGCTGGCCCAAGATGGGATTTTAAGGAAGTAGGAAGTTACAAGGAAGATCAGACATTACTGATCTTACTGGATCTTTCAAAATCAATGGATGCGAATGATATCAGTCCATCACGCCTGATTCGTGCCAGGCAGGAAATCGAAGATATTATTACCATAAGTAAAAGAGTAAAAATAGGACTTGTAGGATTTGCAGCAGACGCCCATATCGTTGCTCCAATTACTGATGATATGAATAATATTCGCCATTTGCTGCCCCTTCTTGGTACTGATTTAGTATTTGTTCAGGGAACAAGAATAGTACCGGCTCTAAAAACCGCCAAACAGATGCTTTTGGCAGAACCAGGTCATAATAAATCTATTTTGATCATTACTGATGGTGGTTTCCAGGATCAGGATGGATTAAGCATGGCTGCTGAGCTTGCTAGCAATGGGATTATAATCCACACTCTTGGCATTGCCAGCAAAGAAGGAGTGAATTTTGCTGACCTGGAGGGTGCTAAAATCAAGCGTAATGATCAGGTAGTTATCTCTCGCTTGGAGAAAGAAAAATTAAAAGAGTTAAGCAGTGCAGGTAGTGGGCAATATTTTGACACACATTATTCCAATAAAAATGCACGCAAATTACTGCAACTAGTAGAAGATCGTACATCTGGTGAAGGTGAGCGATATCAAAATATTAAACATTGGGATGAAAGATTTTATATTTTTGTCTTTCCTTTATTACTAATAATATTACTCTGGTTTAGAAAGGGATTCACCTTCCCGATTATTCTGCTTATATTACTGACCCCGGCTTACCAGGCACAAGCACAAAATAACATAGACCGTCTTTTCTTAAATAAAGAGCAATTTGCTAAAAAAGCATTTGAGGAGATTGAAGATATAGACACAGCGCTTTCAACTTTTGAAGACCCGTATAAACGTGGAGTAGCTTATTATAAGGCAGGTAAATTTAAACAGGCAGAACAATCTTTTCGCCAAAATACTCGGCCAGAAGTAAAAGAAAGTGCTTTGTATAATTTGGCTAATTCTTTAGCTTATCAGGATAAATTAGCAGAAGCAGTAAGTACATATAACCAATTACTCTCAGAAAATCCCAATCATGAAAAGGCAAAGCATAATCGAGACATTGTCCAAACAATGATTGCATCAGTTGAAGAAGATAAGGAAGAGAGAAAAAAAGATAATCCTAGCAATGATGGTGATCTTCTAGGCGGAGGAGGTGTTGGGGGCGACGATGCTGATGATGACAGTGAAGGAGGAGGTGGTGGTGACAAGGATGACGATGGAAGTGGAAGCGATGATGATAATAGTAATGAGGGTGACGATGAAGACAACAAAAACTCTGATACTGATAAAAACAATGAAGATGATAGCGGTGGAGATGATGGTAGTGAGAATGGTGGTGACCCAAAAGATAAAGATGGTGATATAGACAACAAAAATCCTAATGCTGATAAAGACAATGACGGAGATGAAAGTGATAATAGAGACAACGGCGATAACAATGCAGCAAATTCTAAAGAAGAAGATGGCAATGATGACAGCTCTCCAACTGATGCTGAAATAGATCAGTTACTGGATTTAATATCAAACAATCATAAGAATTTTTTACAAAACCAGTTTTATATAGAATCCTATAAAAACAACACACAACCAACAAGCGACCCATGGTAAAAAAATTATTTTTATTTATTGCAATTTTATGCTCAGTAGCTTTCGCAGCAGAGTTTTCTGCCAGTGTTAGCAATAAAGAATTGGCTCTTAATCATAGTTTAATACTAAAATTAAAACTATCGGATGCAACGGCAAAATCTACGCCGGACTTTTCCAAATTAAAAGATTTCTTCGACATTGTTGCGACCGGTCAATATTCCAGCACAACGATAATTAATGCGAAATCTTCAACTGTAACAGAATGGAATCTGACCTTGAAAGCCAAGAAGGAAGGTAATGTTACTATCCCGGCAATTACTGTTGATACTAGCAGCGGCAAAATCAGTACCAAAGAATTAACCGTAAAAATTGCCCCAGCTAAGCCTCTATCGTTTATTGATAAAAATAGCGGTATTTTCGTCGAAAGCTCGGTTGACAATAAAAAACCATACAAATTTGAACCGTTTTTTTACACAATAAAATTATACACAAAGTATGATGTGAAAAACGTAATCTTTTCTCCGCTGGAATTAGCAGACGTATCTGTAAAGCCTAATGGCTCCTATAATATATATCCTGATAAATATAAGGGGGAGCCTGTTAATGTGATTGAGTTAAGTTATGTTATTACTCCATTAAACTCAGGTCAGATTACCATTCCTGGTACAAAAATTACAGGTGTTTACACTACGCATCACGGCATGGGAATTGCAAGTCTTTTTGACTCTATATTTGAAAGCGACCAACGCAGTATGACCGTCACTAATTCAGAAGAATTTGTTATAGAAAGCAAAAAATCTCAGATAGAAGTTCTCGCGCCTGCTGCAAATATTACACCTTGGCTTCCGGCTAAATCCGTTTCTCTAAAGGAAGATATGAATAAAGGCGATCTTATGGTTGGTAAGCCCATCACCAGAACCATTACAATTACGGCAAATGGCCTGTGTGGTAACCAGCTTCCATCAATTGCCAGTGACTTAATTGATAGTGAAGATTATAAAATATATGCTGAAATACCTGAAATCACTGATAAAATTGAGAAAAAAATAATAACCAGCTCAAGGAAAGAGTCCTATACAATTATTCCACAAAAATCTGGTAAAATAACTTTACCATCTGTTGATGTTAAGTGGTGGAATGTCAAACAGTCAAAACTTGAACATGCTACCCTGCCTGCTAAAACATTGCAAATCATGCCAGGTGCTATTGTTGATAATGTAGCTGCTCCAAAAATTCAGGAAACTGATTTAGACGTACCACGGCAAAAAATTATTACAGAACCAGATAATTTCTCACTATATTTTTTATTAGCATTGCTCGGTGTTGGTGGCCTGTTTGTAATTTATAGATTCACCAAGTTGCGACCAAATATAGAATGGTTGTCAAAATATAGAACTGATATAACTACCAAAAATAAAACAGAAAATCTCAATGAGTCACCAAAACAATTTAGAGATTTGAATTCCGTTTCATCAGTAAAAGAGCTACATGAATTCCTAAAATATTACGCTCATTGCAATCTCAATTTACCGCCAAATTCTTCCCTTGAGATTATTTTTTCTACAATCAAGGATAATTCTTCGAATATTAAAGAGGAACATTATAGGCAACTACTTAGAAAGCTGGAAGGAGCTTTATACGCTAATCAGGATTGTGATATTGCAGAAATCAGGAGAGAATGTTTGCACTTTTTAAAGCTAGCTAAAAAAGATAAAAAGCAGAAAATTAAAAAGAACGAATCAAAATTGCCGAAGTTGAATCCGGTACATCCATAAAACGTACTAAAATATATTACACTCAAACTCAGGCTAGATATCTGGAAAATTATTTCTACATCAATACATAACACAGAGGTGAGAGTGAAATACCAAATCTGCGAAATGGGATGGTATTCAGACAAAAATTCAATGTACTACATTTGATGAAAGCTCAACTTAAAGCTTGGATAACAACAATTAGCGAGCAATATAAAACGTATAGGCTTATACGAAAGACTGAATTTGTTCGATTTCTCTATAGAGTTTTTGTAGCGATTTTTCAGCCTTCCTGACTTTTTTTGTAATGATTTTTACAATTTTGTCAGAAGGGTTCTCGAACTGCTTAAGCTGCATTCCAAGATTGTTCAAATTATCTTGAGTTTTTGCAAAGGATTTTTTAAGTTTTGCCTTGATTTCAAGTGATGAACTCTCAATTTCAGCTAGCTTGCTTTGGTACAGCCTCACAAGTTCGTTAACCTTAATCTGCATTAATTCCAGTTTTTCCTTTCTAAACTCAGTGATCTGAGATTTTTTAGCATCTACTCGCACCTTGGCTGTTCTTTTTAAGTCCCAGGCAAGCCCGCATTTGCTCATTAGATAAATGATCCATTTGTGGACATCAGTTTGATACCATTTTGCGCCATTGCGATAATCCGAAGGAAACGCATGGTGAAAATTATGCCAATTTTCGCCAAGAAGCAAAATTGCAAGCCACCAAATGTCACCAGAAGTTCCCTTGGTATATGGTTGAGTACCGATGAAATGACATAATGAATTCACAAAAAAGGTGATTTGTTGTTGTAGGGCTCTACCAAGTCCAATGAATAATAATCCAGCATAGGCAGACATAGCCGTGCCTCCGAAAATATAGCCAACGAACGCTGGAACGATGGTGTTCATAGCAATTGCTAACTGCCAGTAATATTTAAGTTGCCATCTAAGTATTTTATTCTTGCCCAGCTTGACCATAGTGATGCGGCCAATTGATTTATAGCTTCCTTCGCCTACCAACATCCATCCCATGTGTGACCAAAAAAATCCTTTCGCTCTATTTTTATACTTTAAAGGAGTGTGAGGATCTTTCTCTGTATCTGTAAAAGTATGGTGTTTAAAGTGATTTGAAGCCCAGGATAATGCCGGACCCTGCAGAGTTCCAGCAGATAGAATCACCAATATGAATTCCACAAACTTATTTGTTTTGTAGGTATCATGTGACCATAGTCTGTGCAAACCAACGCCCACAGTAATATTAGAGATATAATATCCCGTTATAAATAATAACGCTTCAAACCAACCAAATTGATAGTCGATTATGTAAAACACTCCAAGTGTCACTAAAATTAGGGGAAGAGCAATTAATGCAAAAACGGCAGTTAAGTCAAGATTTTTTAACATAAGTATTACCACTTGTAATATGTAAAAATGGAGCGGGTGAAGAGATTCGAACTCTCGACTTCGACCTTGGCAAGGTAGCGCTCTACCCCTGAGCTACACCCGCTCTAAAAATAAGTGCCCTTATCTTGTAGTACTGTCAAGCCGGCATTTATTATGCTATTTAATAACATACAAAACTAGGCTGAAAAATCAAGTACTAATTTCATTTAATACACTTTTTTGTTATACAAAATTTAGTAGAGATTGAGATTGAAGATGGCGAGATAGAAAAATAGAACAGTAACAATTCCTGCTATAGCTGTTCAAGCTTGGTAATTTTCTCTTTTAGTAAAAGCTTTTGCTTTTTTAGCTTATTAATTGTAAGGTTTTCAAGGTGATTATCATTTGCGGATTTAATGGTTTTTTCAAGTTTATTATGTTTTTGCTTTAAAGAATCGATATGAGACTTCATACTTCACCTCTGATTTAAGTTAGGATGGTACGGCAGTATAAATTGCTGGCTTACTTAAACAGAGTATTACAATATAAATTGTTTTAAAACAACTTTTTTGGAAAAATGTATAAAAAAGATATTTCTCGAAAAATAATCGTTGGTATTTCAGGCAGCTCGGGTGCGATATATGGCATCAAACTACTGGAGATACTGCGCAAGTTAGGCATAGAATCACATCTGGTTATCTCTAAATCTGCCAATTTGACGATTACTATTGAAACGGATTTTTCTCTTCAGGCTATCAAGGAACTTGCCGATTATTCGTATAATCCATCAGATATTGGAGCGTGTATTTCAAGTGGCTCATTCCGCACTGATGGAATGATAGTAGCACCATGTAGTATGAAAACCTTATCTGCAATAGCAAATGGCTATGAAGATAATTTGATAGCCAGGGCTGCTGGTGTTGTTATGAAAGAGCAAAAAAAATTGGTTCTTATGGTCAGAGAGTCTCCCTTACATGCGATTCACTTAGAGAATATGTTAAAATTAAGCAAAGCCGAAGTAGCAATTAGCCCGCCCATTCCAGCCTTTTATAACAGGCCTGGTACCATAGATGAAATCATACTTCATTCTCTTGCCAGAGTACTGGATTTATTTGATATTGATGCATCTTTGATTAAGAGGTGGGACGGCGTTAATCAGAAAAATACTTAGTGTTTTTCTCCATGCACTCCGATAAGTTTCTGGAATTATCTCTACTCATATATTAATCTGGTTTTTAGTAGATTAATACAATTCTCAAGACTTATTCTTTCATGTGTATTTAATAAGGATGGCGCATGTTCAATGCAAGCTACTAAACCATTACCTTCGTCTGTTGTGATAAGTCTGGAAAGATATAATACATATTTTTTTTCAAGGATAGACATACTCAATTTTACCAGTTTGTGTTCATTTAGATCCCCCGATATTTGTTTTATGTTTTTTTGAATAAATTTGATAACTTCACTTCTAAGAACAGTATTATTTTCACCATCGACCATTTTGATAGAATCAATAATGATAATGTCTTCAAGATTATAATAATCTTTGATTTCACCCATTAAACCCTTACAAAATACTGAAGGGTCAGAAATTCTTAAACTATCTATCAACCCCTTACAAATGAATTTTGTATCCAAGTACAATTGAATTAGCTGAATGTTTTTCTGATCAATCATTTTTTTATAGCCAATAATTTTATAAAATACTGCCATTTGGAATAATATTACAAAAATAACCAAAGCTATTTCCAAATTGTCACTTATCATAATTTCCCTGTTCCTCTTGTAAAATGAGTAGTAAATTAAACTTTAGGTTAAGTATGAACATACAAATTAAACCGTGCAAGTTTTTTCTGTTTTTTTGCTGAGATTGGTTTATAAAAATGTATTATGTTATTGTAAAAAAGGAGATTTAAATATGACAGAAGTAATTGCACCAGAACAATTAAGACAATATATTAGCAGAGTCGAAAGACTGGAAAGTGACAAAGCAGATATTACAGATGATATCAAGCAGGTTTTTGATGAAGCAAAAGCTAACGGTTTTGATACTAAAATTATGAAACAGGTACTTAAGCTAAAAAAGCTGGATAAAGCCTCACTTGCTGAGCAAGAGGCAATTCTGGATTTGTACAGGGCAGCTCTTGATATATAATTATTAATATTGGTAATTTCAAAATGACGGAAATTAACAGAGTCGATGTACGAACACTTAAGTTTTGGCTAGATAGTAATCAGGCAATCATCATTGATGTACGGGAACCGGATGAGTATAAAGAGGGACACATAAAAGGAGCAATTAATATACCACTTTCACAGATACTTACGGAAATTGATCATGTTGACGGTTACAGAGATAAAAAAATAGTGATGCAATGCAAAGCTGGAGTGCGTTCAATGGTTGCCTGTCAAAATCTGAAGAAAGATGGCTTTAAATATAGCATGTGGAATCTTGATGGTGGCATCTACGCTTGGCAAAAAGCAGGGTTTAGTATCAGTATATAAACGACGATTGCTGGTAGATTATTATATTGACTGACATGGCTATTATTGCTATAACGGCCTTGAGTATCATATTGGGACGTAGCTCAGCGGTAGAGCAACGGTTTTTGGTATCGTAGGTCGGAGGTTCGATCCCTCCCGTCCCAGCCATCTTGCTTGAAAAAATTTCTCCTTAAACCAATAAAAATACTATAAATATTCGGCAATTACCGGAGCATGATCAGAAGGTTTATGTTTTTCTCTGGTTTTATAATCTATTGTGCAATCGGCTAAATTAGCAAGTGCATTGCTTGTAGAAAGTATTGTATCAATACGCATTCCCTTATTTTGTTCAAAAGCTCCGGCACGATAATCCCACCATGAAAATTCTTTCTTATCAGGATATTTTATGCGGAAATTATCGACAAAACCCAGGTTCAGGATGGTTCTTAATTTTTGTTTTTCTGCGTAGGTGCTACAGGTAGAATGTTGCAGCTTTTCTGGAGAATACACATCAATATCAAAGGGCGCAATGTTGTAATCAGAGCCTATAAACATTCTTTCTTCAAACGATTTAATCGATTCGATATAAGCAGTAAAAGCATCATAGAATTTTAATTTTATAACAAACTTGTCGCTATCAACTTCTCCACCATTTGGGGCATATAATGAAATCACTCTGGCATAGCCAATATCTGTTTTGAAAGTAGCTTCGATGAACCTTGCCTGCTCGGGAATCGGGTTACCTGGAAAATCTTTTTTGATCTCATCTGCCGGTATTTTTGAGAGGATAGCTACACCATTATAGGTCTTCTGGCCATGTATGTATAAATTATATGGTAAGTCGCTTAGCTCTTCTTTTGGGAATTTATCTGTTTCACACTTTAATTCCTGTAAGCAGATAATGTCTGGATCGTGTTCCTTAATGAGTTCAATCAGGTGTGGTAATCTTACGTTAATCGAATTCACATTCCAGGTGATGATTTTTAAACTCATAATAGCAACTCCTTTATTTTTGACAATTCCGGCAAAAGCAGGTCGATCTACCAGCCTGTTTTATCTTCTCAATCGGGTATTTACAAATATAGCATGGCTTACCTTCCCTGTCATATACGTTTAACTCCTGCTTAAAATATCCTGGTTTGTTGTCACCTCCAACAAAGTCTTTCAAAGTAGTACCTCCAGCTTTGATTGCTTTTTGTAAAACGGCTTTAATAGAATCAACCAATTTACCTACCTCTGATGCTGTAAGCATATTTGCCTGTTTGAGTGGATTAATCCTTGCTGCAAATAAGCTTTCAGCTGCATAAATATTGCCAATACCTACGACTATTTTACTATCCATGATCGCTGTTTTAATCGGAGATTTTTTTGAAGATAATTTTTGTAGCAGGTAAGTGGTATTAAACTCTTCAGTAAGTGGTTCCTGTCCCATTGATTTTAGAAAATCCTGCTCAGCAAGGGCGTTGCTATTACAGCTATAAACCATACCGAATCTTCTGGCATCATTGAAGACAAGCAGACGACTACTCAAAAAACCAACGATTATATGGTCATGTTTTTGCGGTTGATAATCTTCAGATTGTACAGTTAACCTGCCGCTCATGCCCAGGTGAAATATAATACTATAAGAATTATCCAGCTTCAGAGCCAGAAATTTGGCAGCTCTTGTAACATCAGAAACTTTACCGGATATTGCATGTTTCTTGATATCCTTGCTAAGTGGGTATCGTAAATTCTTGCGCCTCTGCGCAAAAGAAACGATTTTTTCCCCTATTATATGTTTTTTTAGGTAACGCTTTAATGTTTCAACTTCAGCTAATTCCGGCATTTTATCTTTTATACACTCTTTTTATTAGATTTAGATTCCTTTTCAATTAAGTTCATTACCAACTTTATTATCAAATCTTTCTGCTTGGGGTCGCTTTCAGCAATTAATAATGCTATTGCAGTTAAGGCCTCGGGATTTGGAATTTTGGGCAATAATTCTTTATTCTTCCGCATTAATAGTAAAAATAGTAGGCAGCCAATTCTTTTGTTCCCGTCATTAAACGGGTGATCTTTGATTACAAAATATATTAAATGAGCGGCCTTTTCTTCTAAACTCGTATATAAATCATTACCATCAAATGTTTGATAAATGCTACCTAATATACCTTTAAGAGAATTATCTTTTTCTTTTCCGAATAACTCTACTGTTTCACCTTTTAATGCAAAATTTTTCTTTATAGACTGTATTGCTGAAACAGATTCTTTATAGGTAAGCTCATTCATGCTCATTTTCTGAGCTTTTGGTAATTCCAACCTGTTTTCATCATACTTAATCAGGATGTCCCAGGTTTTAGAGTAGTTTTTGATAACAGATAAAATTTCTTCTCCCTCAGCGACCACTAAATTTTGATTTACAAGAGTATTTGATATTAAATCTATTGTTTGTTTTAGTTCTTCGATTGTTTTATCATTTAATCTTTGCTGATTAATGCTATAGCCATTAATCAGATGCTCTTTTAAAACCCCGTTTGCCCATTGCCTAAACTCTACACCTCTCTTGGAATTTACTCTGTATCCAATGGATATAATTGCATCTAAATTATAGTAGTTCACTTGATATATCTTACCATCAGAGCCAGTTGTTGCATAATTTGCAACAACTGATTTTACATCTAATTCCTTTTCCAAAAAAATCTTTTTTAAATGTCTGGAAATAACAGACTTATCTCTATCAAATACTTCTACTAATTGATTCAATGAAAGCCATAACGTATCAGCATCTAATTTTGCATCAACACTGACGTTCCCATTTTTATTTGTAAAGATGGCGATTTGGCTTGTTGTTTGTTTTTTATTCATATTCTATTTTCAATTTTAAATTCAGCTAATTCCGGCATTTTATCTTCTTATACATTGATATAACCTGGTAATGATGATAGTTTCAACTGGCGTTATAAAGTTATAGTGTAATCTAAAACAGGTCAAGTATATGAGCGCAAATAATAATCAGAATTTTGGTTTTGAGAAAGTTACTTCCAAAGAAAAAAGAACTCGTGTTGATAGCGTATTTTCCGATGTTGCTGATAAATACGATCTGATGAATGATCTGATGAGTTTTGGGGTACACCGTCTGTGGAAAGACGAGTTCTGCAGGATGATTCCCAATTTGAATTCAACTATACTTGATGTAGCCGGCGGGACCGGTGATATTGCCTTTCGCTTAAAAAAGAAGGGTAAAAAGCAAAATAATGAACCGCATAATAATGAACCGCATATAGTGGTCTGTGATATTAATCGTGACATGCTGCAAGTGTGCAAAGATAGAGCAGTGGATCGCAATATTTTGAATAAATTTGACCTTATTGTTGCCGATGCGGAGAAGCTGCCATTTCCAGATAATAGTTTTGATTATTATACGATTGCTTTTGGAATTCGTAACGTGATATGTCTTGAAAAAGTCTTGCAAGAAGCTCACAGGGTTTTGAAACCGACCGGAAAATTTTTGTGTCTGGAGTTTTCTAAAGTTCAAAATGATTTCGTGCGCCCATTATACGATTTTTATTCATTCAATTTGATTCCAACAATTGGCGGATGTGTAGCTAATAATAAAGATGCATACAAATATTTGGCAGAAAGCATTAGTTTATTTCCAGATCAGGAAGACTTCAAAACTATGGTTCAGGATGCCGGTTTTTCAGATGTGAATTATAAAAATCTGACTTTTGGAGTAGCTGCGATTCATTATGGTTTTAAGGCTTAGAAATAGAATTTATGATTAATCTTCTAAAGAATTTGCCAAAGCTATGCAAACTGCTTTACATCCTTAGCAAAAATCAAATTTTGAATTATCCTGGGCAGTTTAAACTGCCCACATACTTGAAAATTTTCGGTAGAATTTGCAGTTTACTTCTATATCCGAAAGGGCTGATCTCTCAGCCACAAAAAAGTTTTGGCAAGCGTCTTACGGATTGTTTTTATGACCTTGGACCAATTTACATAAAATTTGGTCAAACTCTTTCAACACGGCCGGATCTGATTGGCGTAGAAGTCGCTGAGAGTCTAAAGCTACTGCAAGACAAGCTTCCGGCTTTTGACAGCAAGATTGCCCACACTCGCATCGAAGAGCGTTTTGGCCAGAAGATTTCAGAAATTTTTGATGATTTTGATGATAGGCCGGTAGCTGCTGCATCCATAGCACAAGTACACAAAGCTCGCCTGCAGTCAGGAGAAATTGTAGCTATAAAAATTTTGCGTCCCGGAATTATTGAAAAATACGATAATGATATGCGTTTTTTGGAGTATATTGCCGCTTTGGCATCACGTATTCTGAAGAAAGTACAGAGACTAAGGCCCAGAGAAGTAATTGCGGTGTTCCGGCAATCAATGAAATTTGAACTGGATTTACGTCTGGAAGCGGCAGCGGCATCAAGAATTTATGATAATTTTACCGGTGATGAAACTTTGCGTGTCCCTAAAATTTATTGGCAATTCACTGCAGGTGATATAATTACTCTTGAATGGATAGAGGGTGTTTCGATTTATGATAAAGACAAAATTATTAAACTAGGTCTTGACCCCAAAGATATCGCAGCAAAAATCGCTGTCATATTTTTTAATCAGGCTTACCGTGATGGTTTCTTTCACGCAGATTTGCATCCTGGGAATATATTAGTGTGTCCTGATGGTAAAGTGGCACTAATTGATTTTGGTATTATTGGAACATTGCCTGAAGATGACCGGCTGGCCATCGCTGAAATTCTCTATGCTTTTTTAAAGCGTGATTATCAGCTTGTAGCTGAAGTTCATCGTCGCATAGGTTACATTCCAAAAGATACTAATCTGGAGCATTTCTCTCAAAGTTGCCGGGCGATTGCTGAACCGATTATGGGATGTGCTATTAAAGATATTTCCATCGGTAATTTATTGACTCAACTATTTAAAGTCACGGAAGAATTTGGTATGGAAACACAACCGCAGCTTTTACTGCTGCAGAAGAGTATGGTGGTTGTAGAAGGTATTGGCCAAAGCCTTGACGCAGAAATCAATATGTGGCAGTTAGCCGAACCATGGATTAAAAAATGGGCAGCGAAGAATCTATCTCCGGAAGCCAAGTTGCTGCGCTTTGTAAAAAAACTTTTTGATAATTTATTATAGTAAAAATATGCGAATAGTTACCTGGAACATCAACTCGGTACGTCTTAGAATCAATCTGCTTGCAAAACTGTGTCTGGAACAGAAGCCCGACATTATCTGCCTGCAGGAGACAAAAACGGAAGACAAAACCTTCCCTTTAGAAGCAATCAAACAAATGGGATTTGAGCATGTAGTCTATGCTGGTGAGAAATCCTATAATGGTGTAGCCATTATTTCCAGGTATCCAATTTCTGACAGCTTTTCTCTCAAAATATATAATGATGATAAAAGGCATATATGTGCAAAAATTGATGATTTCGAAATTCATAATTTTTATGTGCCAGCTGGCGGGGATGAACCGGATGTCAAGATTAATCCAAAGTACAAACATAAACTTGCTTATGTTAAACTTATGCAAGAATGGTTTGCAGAAAACAGAAGCAAAACAGAGAAAATTATTTTGGCAGGCGACTTGAATATCGCTCCGCATGAACATGACGTTTGGTCTAGCCGTCAATTGCGGAATGTCATTAGCCATACAGAACCGGAACGTGCTTTACTGATTTCACTACAGCAATCATTTGATTTTATAGATACCGGCAGATATTTCGTAAATCCAAGTGAAAAACTTTATAGCTGGTGGAGTTATAGGAATCGTGACTGGAAAAAATCCAATCGTGGTCGAAGGTTAGATCATATATGGGCAAGCAAACCTTTTGAATCGGCATTGAAAAATATTAACTGCCTGTCAAATGTCAGGGATTGGGAAAGAACTTCGGATCATGTTCCATGTATACTGGATTTACGGGTAACCTCTAACACCAGTGTCAAAACAAGGTAAAAATACTATATGTATTGACTTAGCTCGGATTATTATCTAGCATCATAACCAAATATACACGAAAGGAGGTGGAAAATGAAACATTTTGTATCATTGATTTTAAGTACAACCATCATGCTGTGTCAATTAACTGTCATAGCAGGGCCTCTCGATGACAAAGCCATTGCCCAATCAGTACAAATTTTACTGGTAAAGGAAAATGATATTCCTAATACAAAAATTGATGTGATATCTAAAAATGGAATTGTAGAACTTATTGGCCGAGTTGACACAAGCCTTCAGGCTAACAGGTTGATTGAGCTTACATCCAGTGTTAAAGGCGTTATTGATGTAAACACTGATAAGCTGAAAGTAAGAAGTAGCAAAGAATTTTTATCAGATGCTTTTATTACTGCCAAAGCGAAAGGTAAAATTAAATATTTAGCAATGAATGACAAGATATCCAAGGGATATGAACTGCATATCGAGACTACCAATAAAATAGTCCATATTTTAGGTGATGTAAAAAACAGAAAAGACATTAAAACGATAAAGGATTCAATAGCCGATATTATAGATGTAGATAGCGTTAAAATAAATATCGTATGTAAATAAATCGTTATTTATGAATCCTGTTTCTATTTATATCCATTGGCCATTCTGCCTATCTCTCTGTCCATATTGTGACTTCAATTCTCATTTATCTGATTCAATTGATCACGCAGCATGGCTTGCAGCTTATCAAACAGAAATTAATCACTTCGCTGATAAAATAAAGGGGAGATCAGTGCGATCCATCTTCTTTGGAGGTGGAACGCCTTCTTTGATGCAGCCTGAAACCGTTACTGGAATTATTCAGAAAATTGCAGATTTGGCAGAAATATCTGAGGCTACTGAAATTACCCTGGAAGCGAATCCAACTTCGTATGAGACTCAGAAATTCAGGGAATTTAAGATAGCGGGAATCAATCGAGTTTCTATCGGCGTACAATCATTTCAGCAAAAGGGTTTGGAGATTTTAGGGAGAAAGCACTCGGTAAAAGAAGCCATCTGTGCGATTGAGTCTGCAGCTAATCTGTTTGATAGATACTCATTTGATCTTATCTATGCAATTCCCAATCAGGATTTAAAGCAGTGGCAAGATGAAGTGAGATTTGCTTTGTCCTTGGCAGGCGGGCATATATCACTCTATCAACTAACTATAGAAAAGGGTACTCCGTTCTATAGGCTTTTCCATGATGGAAAATTGCCATTACCTTCAAATGATATGGCAGCAACTCTGTATGAATGGACTAATAAATATCTACAGGAGCAAAATTATAAGAGATATGAAATATCGAACTATGCAACTAATGGCCAGGAATGTATACATAATCTATGCTATTGGAATTATGATGAATATATAGGCATTGGCCCTGGCGCACATAGTAGATTGCATGAAGCAGACGGCATAAAAGCGGTGATGATGATACATAAGCCGGAAAAATGGCTGCAATCAATTATAGAAAACGGTAATGGCATACAAACTCAAGCTTACCTGTCTAAACAGGAAGTAGTTGAAGAATCTTTTATGATGGGCATGCGCCTTGAAGAAGGAATTTTAGAAAGTAAATTTCACAAAATTACAGGCGGTAATTTTCAAAAATATTTGAACCACAAAACAACCCAGCACTATATAGAGCAAGAGTTGGTAGATGTAAATGATGGGTACTTAAAACTCACAAGTAAGGGATTGATGTTACATAATTATCTGGTGTCAAGGATGTTGATATAATGTTCTATTCTAGTTCTTTGGTATGGATTGCCACACCCCTAAGGGGTTCGCAATGACGAGTTGGTTTGGGCAGGGCGTTTTTTCCTTACCGTTACCTTAAAGGTTCTGAGATTGCTGCCTTCTTACTCGCAGGAACAGACACTTAAGAGTAGTAGTGCCATACCCACTTACTTTTTAAGCCGCCCTATTTGTATATTGAATCTGATTGTAGCCTAGCCGGCGCGCTGTTGCAAATGCAGAATAATCGTCATATACATTAACAATTATACTCGTTATTTTGTCTGGAAATTCTTGTTGCAACGTGTTGAATATGTAATCAATCACCCGCATACCATAATATCTAGTGCTGCCTTGAGGATTGCTGAGTGTTACCTTGCTGCCAGTAGTAGATAAGAATTTTCTGGCACTTTCTAAATTCTGAACTTCATATATCATACTAATCCTCACAAGCTTCTGAGAACATTCGTAACAACTCCCCAAATATGAACCTCCGAATTTTCTACGATGGGTATGGGATCAAAACTAGCGTTTTCTGGTAGTAAATATGGCCTGCCATCTATATATCCCAAACGCTTTACGGTTAGCATTCCGTCCAGAGCGGCAATGATGATTTTACCCTCGGTCGGTCGGATGCTGCTATCAACTACTAGCGTATCACCTTCATATATACCAGCATCAATCATGGACAAACCGGTCACTCGAACGCAAAAAGTCGTTTCCGGATTTTTTATTAGCAAATTATTCATATCGAGCATCTCTTCAATATGATCTTCTGCCGCAGACGGATAACCCGCTTCAACTTGCGAGCTAAAGAACGGAATTTTATACCCGCCATTTACAGAGTAATCTCTTATATCTTCAATCAAATATTCTGGAACCCTGATCGCTTTTGTCGCAGTTCCATAACGTCCCTGGCCTTTTGGTCGTCCAGCTCCAGACCTTTTTCCACCATGAGTCATAATTTTTATACCTTAATTTTAGTTTTTATTGATTTATCTCTTGAAAAGTGTACATTTATTTTATAACATAGATTTATGTCCATTGCCAAATAAAAAATCAGGTTTATTATTATGATATTATCAGAAACAAATTGGAGCTACAAAAAGCCGATGGAATCAGTGGCTATAAAGCCACTTAAGAATAGGAAACACGCTACTGACGCTGCTTATAAGAGCAGGATAGTTCGAGCAAGTTCAAAGTTTCTTACAGCAACATTATGTGAATATAAAGCTATTGCGGTTGTAGCATTATTGTTAGTATTCCAGTTTTCACTATATGATTTTAATGTTGACGAATATGTCACCAGCAATCCTCATGGTGTTGCTCAAGATGCTCAAATTATGGAAAATACACAATTTAGTGCTTAATAACCTACCCTTCTTTTTTCTCTAGCTTACTCTTAACGGACGGAGAAAGCATGATATTCAGCTCGCGTAATTGTTGCTCACTTACATGGCTTGGTGCTTCCATTAGCAAGTCTTCTGCTTGTTGGTTCATCGGAAAGGCTATTACTTCCCGGATGTTTGCAGTATCTGCAATCAACATTACCATACGATCAACACCAGGTGCGATTCCTCCATGTGGAGGAGCTCCGAATTTGAATGCTCTAATCATGCCGCCAAATTCTTTATCCACATCAGCCCTGCTATAACCGGCAACTTCAAATGCCTTATACATTAATTCGGGTTTATGATTTCTGATAGCACCGCTTGAAAGCTCAATACCATTACAGACTATATCATATTGGAAAGCTTTTAGCGCAAGTAGCTCTTCCTGAGTTTTGGCATTCTCAAGTGCCTCCAGTCCACCCTGTGGCATTGAAAATGGATTATGGCTAAAATCAATTTGTTTTGTATCTTTATTTAATTCATAAAATGGGAAGTCAGTGACCCAACAAAATTCAAATCTGTCATTTGGAATTAACTCAAGGTCTGCACCCAGTTTACACCGGACTTTGCCAGCCAGTTTTGCTGCTTCTAATTCTTTTGCACAAGAGAAAAATACAGCATCACCTGCTTCCACATGAGCAGTTTTTTGTAAATCCACAAGTTGGGCTTCATTTAAGAATTTGGCGATTGGGCCTTTAGCTTCACCATCTTCGGTAAATTGGACATATCCAAGACCGCCAGCACCTTCGCTGATAGCAAATTTAATCATATCATCGAAGAACTTACGAGACTTGGAGGCGGTTTTAGGTGCCGGTACTGCTCTAACTATAGAGCCTTTTTGTATGGCTCCTCTAAAAAGGCTAAACTCCGAGTTGCGGAATATTTCAGTGACATCTGTGATTTCTAGCGGGTTTCTGGTATCCGGTTTATCTGTTCCGTATTTCATCATTGCTTCAGCGTATGGAATACGAGCAAATGGTGGTTTTGATACTTTTTTGTTACCAAATTTGTTAAACACTTCAAACATTACCGGTTCTATTGCTGCAAAAATATCTTCCTGCGCGACAAAAGACATTTCAATATCGAGTTGATAAAATTCCCCCGGCGATCTATCAGCTCTGGCATCTTCATCACGAAAACATGGGGCGATCTGGAAATATTTATCAAAGCCGGACATCATTAGCATTTGTTTGAATTGCTGCGGAGCTTGCGGGAGTGCATAAAATTTCCCGGGATGTATTCTGCTTGGAACTAAAAAATCACGCGCACCTTCGGGCGAACTTGCAGTTAAAATAGGTGTTTGAAACTCAACAAAACCATCTTGGGTCATTAGCTTCCTAAGCTCAGCTATAATATTAGATCGTAGCATTATGTTATTGTGTAGCTTTTCTCTCCTAAGGTCGAGAAATCTATATTTAAGTCTTGTATCTTCGGGAGCATCCTGGTCTGAGTTGACAATGAGTGGTAACATTTCTGATTCTGATTCAACTATGTAACTCTCGACTGCAACCTCAATTGTACCGGTCTCCATAGAATTATTAATAGTTTCAGTGCTTCGGGCCAAAACTTTCCCTTCAACTGTAATGACACTTTCATAGCGTAAATAACTGGCTGTGTCTTTCAAAGCCAGGTTTCGATCTGTAAAAACTAATTGCGTTATGCCGTAATGATCTCTAAGATCAACGAATAATAAATTACCATGATCGCGGCGTCTGTGTACCCATCCGGATAATTTAACTTTTTGATCTACGTGCTGGCCTTTAAGCTCATTACATTTGTGGGTTCTGAATATATGCATAGTTTTTATAATTAGTTCAGATAGATTTTAAGTACATAATGTATATAAAAAATAACCATTTTAAGCAATCAAAAACTAATGCAAATTATAGATAACCAGAAAGATTTTGATGAAATTTGTAAAAAGCTTCAAAGTCAGCAGGTGCTTTTTATGGATACGGAATTCCATAGAAGACGTACATATTACGCAAGGCTTAGTATAGTTCAAATAGCCTGCATGGAAGACAAAATCATTATTGATGCATTATCTGGCATCAATATAATGGGCTTAAAAAATATTCTTGCAAATGAAAATATCGTCAAAGTTTTCCATGCACCGGATCAGGATTTTGATATCTTTTTTCATTTATTTAGAGAATTACCTAAAAATATTTTTGATACCCAAATAGCAGCCGGCGTAATTGGACTGGATGATGTAATGGGATATGGCAGGTTGTGTAAAGCATTGCTGCATATCAATCTTGATAAAACAATGCAAAAAGCAAACTGGCTGTTACGCCCATTGGCAAAGGAGTTACTGGACTACGCAATCAAGGATGTAGAATATCTTATTCCTTTGCACCGTGAGTTATCAAAAACAATGACAGATAGAAATTTGTGGGATACTTATAAAACCAGAAGCCAAAAATTATTGGATATCAATAACTATAAACCTCGCCCTGAAAGAATTATGAAAAAGATGAATCTTCAAGGACGTTCTGATCAATTCTGCAAGAATTTATTACATTTTATTCAACTGCGTGAAGAATGTGCACAAGAGTTGGACATACCCAGAAATTTTTGTGCTTCAGATAGGGAATTAATACAAGTTTGTGAATCTTTACCAATGACCGAACAGGCTCTGTTTAAACTACAAATTCAAGGGCAACCGATCGCCAAAAAGAAGTTTAAAAACAGGTTGCTTGATCTCTGCGCTGCGCTGCGAGAATTTTAGTTGTAAATAAATTATATAAACGTTATATTTTTACCGAATACAAAATTCTGAGTGATATTATGAAAGCCAAATTTACAATAATTATGAGTGTTATTACCCTTTTCGCAGGCCAAACTCTAGCTAGAGATTACCCAACGTCTAAACTTGAGCAGGAAATGGATGAGATGGGGTCGTTGCTTGGTGGAGAAGGTATAGTTTTTAGACCTGGCAAGGAAAAAAGCATAGCTACAAAAGCTACAATTGGTAATGTGAACAAATGTCTCTATCAGGCTTCAATTGATGTGCTGAAATTTGCTCCTCTGGCATCTGCTGATAGCACAGGTGGAACTGTGATTACCGAATGGTATAGCCCGCAAGATCAAAAAAATACTCAATTTAAAGTTACTGTTTATATCAAAGATAAATTAATTACTCCTGAAGCCTTGGAAGTTATAGCATTTCAGCGAAAAAAGCATAAGGGTAAGTGGTCTGATAATCATGAGCCATCACCGATAGCTATTGTTTTGGAGGATAAAATTCTTCGCAAAGCCCGTGAGTTGTATTTGCAATCCGGGAAGTAAATTAGCTTGATGAATATCCTAGAGATCGAACAAAAATGGCAGCAAACGTGGGATAAGGACGAAGCTTTTGTAGCCAGGAATGATTCCGATAAGCCTAAATATTATGTTCTTGAGATGTTTCCCTATCCATCTGGGAAATTCCACGTGGGGCATTTGCGTAATTATGCGATAGGTGATGTTATTTCCCGTTATTTGCAGGCAAATGGCTATAATGTGCTGCACCCGATGGGTTGGGATGCTTTTGGCCTGCCTGCTGAAAATGCAGCGATCGCTAATAATTCACATCCTGGCGATTGGACTTATGCCAATATCGACACTATGCGCAATCAACTAAAAACAGTTGGCCTATCATATGATTGGAATAGAGAGATTGCTAGTTGTTGTCCGGCTTACTATAAGCATGAGCAGCAATTCTTCCTGGATTTACTGGAACGTGGCGTTGCCTATCAAAAAGAATCCTCAGTGAATTGGGACCCTGTAGATAATACGGTTTTGGCAAATGAGCAGGTTGTTGATGGCAGAGGTTGGCGTTCTGGAGCACTTATTGAGAAGCGATATTTAAAGCAGTGGTTTTTAAAAATTACTGATTATGCAGATGAATTGCTGCAAGATATTGATTCTCTGGGTGGTTGGCCGGAAAATGTTAAAACAATGCAGAAAAACTGGATTGGCAAATCCGAGGGCGCACGCTTCCATTTTGACATTAAAGGTTTGGATGAGAAGATCGAAGTATATTCAACAACTCCAGAAGCTATCTTTGGTGCTACTTTTATTGCCATTGCCTATAATCACCCGTTGCTTGAAAAAATTGCAATGAATGATGAAATTAAAATATTTGTTGAAAAATGTACACATAATTCGACTTCAGAATCTGCGCTTGAGCAGCTTGAGAAAGAGTGCGTGTATACGGGTTTTTATGCTCTGCATCCATTCGATAAAAATCTTAAAATACCGATAGTTATCGCCAATTTTGTGCTGATGGATTATGGAACCGGTGCAATTTTTGGTTGCCCTGCACATGATCAACGTGATTTTGAACTGGTGCAAAATACCCAAGACCTTGAGATGATTCAAATAGTGCATAGTGACAGTCATGGGGTTGATTTGACTAAACATGCTTATATTTATGAGCAGGATGATGTGATGATCAATTCAGATTTCCTGGATGGTCTGAGAGTCTTTGCGGCAAGAAAGAAAATTATTGATAAATTCGAAGAGATGAAAATCGGTACTAGAGAAATTAATTATCGCTTGCGTGATTGGGGTATTTCCCGCCAAAGATATTGGGGTTGTCCGATTCCGATTATTTACTGTGAGTCTTGCGGCGCAGCACCGGTTCCCGCAGAAAACCTACCTGTAGAATTACCGAAAGATATTAATTTCGATCAGCCGGGAAACCCACTAGAACGACACCCAACATGGAAATATGTTGATTGCCCGAAATGTTTATCGCAAGGGGTGCGTGAGACTGATACATTTGATACTTTCTTTGAGTCATCCTGGTATTTCGCCAGATTCTGCAATAATAACGCAAAGGATATGGTAGATAAAGAAGCTTGTAATTATTGGCTACCGGTAGATCAATATATTGGTGGTATTGAACACGCTATCCTGCATTTGCTATATGCCAGGTTTTTTACTAAAGCCATGTCTGATGTCGGGTATTTAAATGTCCGTGAACCGTTTAAACGCCTACTTACTCAAGGGATGGTCCTGCACGTTACTTATCGGGATAAAGATGGTAAATGGTTACACCCTGAGAAGGTGAGTGAAAAAGATGGTAAGTTCTTCCACACCAAGAGTGGTGAAGAAGTGTTTCAGGGCAAAACTGAAAAGATGAGCAAGTCAAAGCTGAATGTCATTGACCTTGAGAGTATGCTAAGTACGCATGGTGCCGATGCCATTAGAATGTTTGTACTCTCTGATAGTCCGGCAGAAAAGGATTTGGAATGGTCTTCAGCAGGCCTTGACGGCTGTAAGAAATTCATTTTGCGCCTTATCGCATTGATAGAGAAATTGCCTGAATTAAAAGAAGGCGGGGCTGAAAATGAGCAGCTACAAACTAGCATTCATTTGATCATTAAAGATGTTTCAGAGGATATAATGCATTATCGTTTGAATAAGGCGATTGCCAGAATACGCACGCTCTATAATGCAATTAGTGATGAATTGGCGGCGAGTAACCCTGATAGTATTTCCATTAAGCAAGGAGTACATATTGTTATTCAACTGCTCAACCCATTTATTCCACATATTACAGAGGAACTTTGGCAGCAACTCGGTAATGATATTCCCCTGTATAAAACGCATTGGCCAAAAGCAGATGAGTCAAAGCTGCAATCTGACAACTATATTATGGCTATTCAGGTAAAAGGTAAGCTTCGCGCCACGCATGAATTTTCTGTTGCCGATTCAGATGATGATATCAAAAAAATTGCTACTGAAATTCCGGCGGTGATGAAACATATAGATGGAGCGGAAATCAAGAAGATCATTGTTGTGCCGAAGAAAATTGTTAATATCGTTATTTGATTGCAGTTTCAATATCAGGATACTTCCGACATAACCACACGATACCGGGTTTTTATATGAGAATTGCAAAATTTATCGCAAGTGCCGGGATATGTTCGAGGCGGCAAGCAGAAAAATTGATCCAGCAAGGAGAAGTGACAGTTGACGGACAGGTTATCGCCAGTCCGGCACTGAATATTGACGATAGTAACTCTGTTAAAGTTTACGGCAAGAAGATCACTCAAATTCCAGAGGCCAGATTGTGGGTGTATTATAAGCCAACCGGTTTGATAACGACTCATAGCGATCCACAAAATAGACCTACAATCTTCCAGGCATTAGCAGGCAATTTACCGCGCGTGATTTCTGTTGGCAGGCTAGACTTAAATAGTGAAGGGTTATTGCTGCTTACCAATAGCGGTGATTTATCGAGATATTTTGAGTCTCCGGCAAATAAGCTTGAGCGAGTCTATAAAGTACGAGTATTTGGCAAAAAGCCGGAGATTAGCCTGAAAAATGAGCAAGTGGTTATTGATGGTACTACTTACCGACCAAAATCCATTAAATTAACTAGGAAAGGCGTATCTAATTCCTGGTATGAGGTAGTGCTGACTGAGGGCAAAAACCGTGAAATTAGAAGAATCTTTGAACATTTTGATCTGGAAGTTAGTCGCCTGATTAGAACAAAATTTGGCCAATATAGCCTGGGTGATATGAAGCCGGGCGAATATAAAGAGGTAAAGATAGATGAGAATTATCGCCGGCAAGCACAAAAATAGAGTCATACCGACGCTCAGGAAATCTGACTACCGTCCATCGACTACTAAATTTCGTGAAGCACTTTTTAGCATATTATCATCTGGTGAGTTTGCAGACACTAAGCCGGTTATCGGTGCCAAAATACTTGATTTATTTGCCGGTACCGGTGGACTGTCTTTTGAGGCATTGTCCAGGGGTGCAGATAGCGTCCTGCTTATTGACCATAAAGAAGAACACTTAAAAACAGCCGAGGATTTTGCAAAAACACTAGGTGAGGAAGATAAGGTTATTACGCTGCTTATGGATGCTATGAATTTACCACGACCGGCTAATAAATACGACCTTGTATTTATGGACCCGCCTTATTACAATGGTTATGTAACAAAAGCTCTAAATGGCTTGATTAAGCATGAGTGGCTTGTAGATGGTGCGATTATAGCTATTGAAATGGAAGTTCGCCAGAAGCTGGATTTATCCGATGATCTGCAGTTAGTGAAGGAAAAACTTTATGGTAACAATAAATTGTTGATACTAAAATATGAGCAAAATTAAAAAACAATATGCTTGCGCAAATTGTGGCAGTGTCAGCAGTAAATGGGCAGGACAATGCCTGGACTGTATGGAATGGGACACTATTTCTGAGGAGATGTCATCTGCTAGCAAAATTATAGTGCCAAGGACTGGCCGTGCTCAACTGTTGCATTCTCTGGCAGATCAGGTAGAAAGCACCCTCAGGACTAAAACTCCGATAGAAGAGTTAAACCGGGTCTTGGGCGGAGGTTTGGTGAGCGGCTCAGCAATTTTGATTGGCGGTGATCCCGGGATTGGCAAGTCGACCCTGCTGTTGCAGCTTTCATCCAGCCTCTCTAAAGGCAATATGGGGTGCCTGTATATTACAGGTGAGGAATCAATCAACCAGATCAAGCTGCGAGCCGAAAGGCTTGATATCCAGGATAATAAGACAGGTCTACTGGCTGCTACCAATGTTGAAGATATCATCTCAACTATTGATCAAAATAAACAGGATCTGGATTTAGTAGTTATTGATTCAATTCAGACAGTTGCTACAAGTGAGCTATCTTCTGCGCCTGGAACAGTGTCTCAGATTAGGGCAAGTGCGCACATATTGATTAATTACGCCAAGCAGAATAATATTACCCTGCTGATTGCCTGCCACGTAAATAAAGATGGCCAGCTAGCCGGGCCGAAGGTGCTTGAGCACATGGTTGACACAGTGCTTTATTTTGAAGGTGATCATAATAATCATTTTCGGATTTTGCGCTCGATGAAAAACCGTTTTGGCGGCGTAAACGAAATTGGTGTTTTTGAAATGACTTCAAAGGGGTTGATGGAAATCTCCAACCCTTCGGAGCTATTCCTTATGGAGAGAGAGAATAATGTTAGCGGTAGTGCGGTTTTTGCAGGTATTGAAGGTTCAAGGCCTCTGCTGATTGAAGTACAGGCTCTGATTGCGCCAACGAATATGGCAACACCCAGGCGTTCGGTTGTGGGCTGGGATAATAACAGACTATCAATGATTATCGCTGTCCTTGGAGTCAGGTTTGGTCTGAATTTAGCAGCGCACGAAGTATATTTAAGTGTTGCCGGTGGCTTGCGCATTACAGAACCGGCAGCAGATTTAGCGGTCGCTGCCGCACTTATCTCAGCAGCAAGTAATACGCCCTTGCCCCAAGGAAGTATATTTTTCGGTGAAGTTGGTCTATCCGGTGAAGTCAGGAAAGTATCGCAAACAGAGGCCAGGGTTAAGGAAGCAACAAAGCTTGGCTTTCAACAAATGTATTGTTGCTGGAAAGAAAAATTCAGTGGGTTGCAGCCGGTGATGCATCTGAAGCAACTAAAAGGGCTGATTTAAAAAATTTTCCATTCTATCCATATAGTTTTTTTATCTCTATCTTTTTTGTGTTTTTTCTAATGTAATACCAATCATTCACCCATTGTCATTGCGAGCGTAAGCGAAGCAATCTATGATCGGTTTCCGAAGGACAGAACACCAAGAATTTATCTGTGATATCTTAATGCATTAAAATCATCTGGTGAAACAGTGATGTTGTAAAAATTCAATTAATCTTCTAGGCCTTAATGACAAATGGATTGCTTCGCTTACTCTCGCAATGACAGGTCTTTTGTCGTTGTAAAGGGCAGCGTTTACTTGCGAAAGAGTACTAGCGACTGTGGCAGTCCATTAGATATTTTAGCATACTAAGACCACATTTGAGTGGTACGATTATGTTGTAAAGATTCAGATAATCTGCTTAAAGTCTTAAATGATACATGGACTGCCGCAGTCGCTAATACTCCCTTGCAGTGACGAGTTAGTATATAACTGACACTTGGGTTTAAGTATCCAGGAAGTTCTTAGTCTGTGGAAGCGTTTATCTGTATATTAGAGTTAGGATGAGATTGGTATGGTATTAGTTTTCTAATCATCCAGAAACAATATCTTCAGGCAATAAAAAAAGGAGACACGAAGCCTCCTTTTCTCGTAAATTTTTGGTTTAACATAAAAATTAGATATCAAATCTTACACCAACACCAACATGATGACCTCTGTAATGAACAGTTTTATTATCACCTTTAAGTTTCTTGGTCTTACCCATATCTCTATAGCTGTAAGTTAAATCACCAGTCACACCAGGTGTAAACTCGTATGAACCACCTACATAGCCTGCAAAAGCAAGATTATATTTTTGCTTAGCAGTGCCATTATTTGCAGCAATTGGATCACCTGATCTTTTGGCTTTTACCTGACCGGCACCAACACCGGCACCAACGAATACTTTTGCAGCATCTACGTCGAACAAATCGACAAAACCGTTGAGCATTAATGCGTTAACTTCACCTTTAATTTTTTTACCACCTTTCTTGTGATCAGGGTTAGCAAAATGATCAAAAGTAAGATCAACTCTAACATTATCCATCACATGATAACCGGCACCAACACCGAAGAACACATCGTTCTTTGATTTTAGGCCATGGACTTTAGTTAGTTTCGACAAGCCAACATTAGCTTTTACATAGAACGTATCATCTTCCATTGCATAAGCAGATGAACTAGCCAGAACTGCAACAGCTGCAGTTGTTAATAGAATTTTTTTCATAATTTCCTCTTTTAGATAAATATTAATTAGTTAATTACAGTATAAACTACAGATAATTGAAACTACCTATAGTCAACATAACGGATGCTAACACATCTGCTGGACAGATTACAATACTTAAGGTAAGTTGCTACCTATCTAAAAAAGCATACTATAACATAAATATCACAAAAAAAGGGGAGAGCCTTAAGCCCTCCCTTTTTTAACGCTATATAAAATTACTAAAGCTTAATAATTTACAGCTCGAATCTTACGCCAGCACCAACATTATGTCCTTTAAAGTCAAAATCAGTACCATTGAGCTTTTTGGTTTTGCCCATAACTCTATAGCTGTAAGCCAGTTCAGCAGTCATGCTAGGTGCAAACTCAACAGAAGTACCTAAATATGCAGCGTATGCAATATTATATTTCTGCTTGGCACTACCGTTATTTGCAAGCACTACATCACCTGATCTTTTTGCTTTTACTTGGGCAGAGCCGACACCTGCACCGGCGAATATTTTTGCAATACTAATATCAAATAAATCTATAAAACCATTTAATAGAAGAGTATTTACTTCGCCTTTAATTTTTTTGCCGCTCTTTTTAAATTCAGGATTCACAAAATGATCAAAAGTAAGATCAACTCTTACATTATCCATAATATGATAACCGGCGCCAACACCAAAAAACGCATTGTTTTTTGATTTCAGACCTTTGATCTTGCTCATTTTTGTCCAGCCAATATTGGCTTTTACGAAGAAATTACCTTCTGTTGCATAAGCAGATGAACTAGCCAGAACTGCAACAGCTGCAGTTGTTAATAGAATTTTTTTCATAATTATCCTTAAGTTAATGTAAATATTAAACCTTACGCATTTGCTATTGAATTATGGCAAGATTACGTGTGATGCTGTATATACCACATCACCACGCTATAATTACATATCTTTGTCTATCAGTAACTATAAATGACGATTAACAAATCTTTTCTTATTGTAAAAATACAATTAACTATCTTCAAAAGCTGGCTTACCAGGTAGCTTGGAATTTATGTATGATATCAACCCGCCAGGTAATAAATTGAACAGTTTGAGAAAGAAATATATAATTATCGGAAATGCAATCACTCCCTTGTTATTTGCAACTCCGTGAATTATCTTGTGAGCCGCTTTTTCTGCGCTGATTTGAAACGGCATTGGAAACCGATTAACTTCTGTCATCGGCGTTTTAATATATCCTGGAATTACTGTTGAAACCTGCACGTCGTAGATTTTTAAATAACCTCTAAGTGCATCTGCAAATAACCGCACCGCACCTTTGCTTGCTGAATATGAAGGTGCGCTGGAAAGGCCTAGCAAACCAGCCATTGAGCTAATTATTACAATATTGCCGGATTTTTTCTGAATCATGTGTGGTATTAGGGGCATTATAGTATTCAAGACTCCATTGATATTAGTTGCAAAAATTTTATTAATTTGAGCAGGTGTTTCCGGCCCATCTAAAGTACCTGCCGAAACACCGGCGCAGGCTATAATAATGTCTGTTCCATGCTGACCTGCTATATCCTCTAAATGATTCCGCATCAAGGCATCATCGGTCACATCAGCAATGATGGTAGTAACAATAGCACCATTTTGCCTACAGATTTCAGCAATTTTGTTTAATCGCTCTTCTGCGCGGGCAAATAAAAATAACTTATTTCCTGGGTTAGAGTATTTAACAGCTAAAGCAGCTCCAAGACCACTGGAAGCTCCTGTAATAATTATTGTCTTTTTCTTAATTAACATTATACTCACCACAATTATCTGATCATTAGGTTTTAAGCCATGGTAAATGCTGTCAAAAATAAAGCAATGATAATTATTTTATCTTCCCCTTCCGGTGGCGGCAAAACATCTATTACAAAAAAGTTGCTGGAACAGGATTCAAATTTGTCGCTTTCTATTTCTGCAACAACAAGACCAGCTCGCCCCGGGGAACAGGAAGCCGTACATTATTTTTTTAAAAGCCGTGAAGAATTCAATTATATGATTGAAACCAATCAATTCCTGGAATCTGCTGAAATCTATGGGAATGCATATGGTACACCTGGACAACATGTTGAAAAAGCTTTAGCCGAAGGGCTTGACATATTATTTGACATTGATTCTCAAGGTGCATATCAAATAATAAAGAAAATGCAGGATAGAGTAGTAAGCATCTTTATCATGCCACCTGATATTGATATTTTAAGAACCAGACTTGAAGCCAGAAATCAGGATAGTCAGGATATTATTGACCAGCGGATCAAGCTTGCCCGGGAAGAAATCACCCATGCTAAAAACTATAATTATATAGTCATTAACGATGATTTTTATCAGGCAGTTCAAGAGATTTTGAATATTATCAGCAACGAACGCAACAAAAGAAATAGTGATGAAAAAACGTAAGAAAAAAATCACTGGGGCGTTCCTGGGAACCATCGTTGAGTATTACGATTACAGTCTTTATGGTTTTTCCGCAGGAATCCTGGCCGATAAGTTTTTCCCCGGAATTGACAAAATTTCCAGCCTTATGTACGTTTTTGCCATATATGCACTCTCCTATTTGGCCAAACCGGTTGGCTCGCTCTTTTTCAGTCATATCGGCGACTTATATGGCAGAAAAACTTCTCTGCGTATTACAATGATCGGCATTGCATTACCAACTTTAATGATTGGCCTGCTGCCTGCATATCATTCCATCGGAGTTCTGAGTACATATATTTTAATAATATGCAGATTTTTTCAAGGATTCTTTACTGCAGGCGAATATGATGGGGCTGCCATATATGTGATAGAGCATCTGGGCAAAAAGTACCATTACACTGCCTCTGCTGTCACCAGGTCTACAGGAGTTGCCGGGTTGCTTCTGGGAATTGCATCAACAAACTTCTTCAACTCTTCTATTTTCCCTGAATGGGGATGGCGTATTCCATTTCTTCTTTCTATGCCCCTAGCCGTTCTTGCTATGCATTTCCGCAAATTTCTTGAAGAAACACCGGACTTTAAAGAGTCTAAAGAACAAAAAATGGAATTTCATAGCATAATGTCCTTTATAAAAAAGAGGTGGATTACATTATCTTTAGTCATTCTTTTAGCAGGGGGATTTGGAGCAACTTACCAGGTATCCATAATTTTCATGAAACAGTATTTACCAATAATAGTGCCATATACCAGTAAAATAATTACCGTATTTTCAGTTATTATGGTGCTTGGGTTTGGACTTGCAATGCCTGCAGCAGGACTTCTGGCTGATCGTTTTGGTAGCACAATAGTGGTAAAATACAGCCTGTTATCAACGCTGGTTGCATGCCTGTTGCTGATTATTTCAATTTACTACCAACTTGTTAACCTTACCTTGGCTTCCTGTCTTTTACTAGCAGTATCAGTTGCACCATTTAATGCGCTGGCACATGGCGTAATAGTGAAGGCCTTTAGAATTAATGAGAGATATAGAGGCGTAGGATTAGGTCATACTACCGGCTCTTTGCTAATGTCTGGTCCAACAAACTATATATGCCTTTTTTTCATGCAGAAATTTGAGTTACAGTTATTTCCCATATTTTATGTCGGGTTTTTTGCAATTATCGTATATATCATGGTGGTAGTATTTGATAAACGTCATGTTAAGTAGAACTGCATAAATATGGCTCGCTATGATAGTTTTTTTGGTGTTTCTTCAGGATCGACCAGCTATTCTTCCATCGCTTTTACAATAGTTTCCACCATTTTTTTTGCATCCCCGAAGAGCATTAATGTATTATCCTGAAAAAATAATTCATTTTGAATGCCTGCATAGCCAGGAGACATCGACCTTTTAATAAAGAATACGGTTTTTGCAGATCCAACATCAAGTACTGGCATACCATAAATCGGGCTGGTCTTATCTGTTTTTGCAGCAGGATTTGTTACATCATTTGCTCCGATTACCAAAGCAACATCAGTAGAGCCGAAATCACTGTTTATTTCATCCAGCTCCAGTACGTCTTCATAATCAATATTGGCCTCAGCAAGTAATACATTCATGTGTCCAGGCATTCGGCCGGCAACCGGGTGGATAGCAAAACGTACTTTAACCCCGGCACGTTTTAATATTTCCGTCATTTCTTTAATAGCGTGCTGGGATTGTGCAACTGCCATTCCGTATCCGGGAATTATTATTACAGAATCAGCTTGCTGCATTAAAAAAGCTGCATCTTCTGCACTGCTGATTTTTGCTGTTCTGTCGTCATTTGTTTCGGCATTTTTTGTAAGTTTTGTTTGCATGAAAGCACCAAACACTACATTAAATAGTGACCTGTTCATAGCTCTACACATGATGTAGCTTAAAATCGCGCCGCTAGCTCCCACTAATGCGCCAGTGATTATTAACAGGCTATTGCCAAGAGTAAAGCCAATACCGGCAGCTGCCCAGCCGGAATAGGAGTTAAGCATAGAAACAACGACGGGCATGTCAGCTCCGCCAATTGGAATGATTAGTAATATTCCGATGATTACAGATAATAAAACCATGAAGCTGAATAATAACAGGCTTTCTCTGATGGTGAAGTAATAGATTAGAGTGATAATAGAGATACTGATTAAGAGACAGACATATTGCTGGCCAAAGAATTTTATTGGTTTTGAACCGATTAGCCCTTGCAGCTTACCAAAAGCGATTATGGAGCCACTAAAAGTAATAGCACCAATGGCTGCTCCAAGCGACATCTCTATAAGTGCGCCTGTTGGCAAATTTCCTGATGCACCAATGCCAAAATTATAAGGCGATATTAGAGCGGCATAGGCAACAAGCACAGCAGCCAGGCCAACAAATGAGTGAAACCCTGCAACGAGTTGCGGCATTGCTGTCATCGGAATTTTTCTTGCTATAATTACTCCAACAGATGCTCCCGATAATATGGTAATAATTAATGGAATCATTTGCACAAATGTCGGTAAATTGAAAGTGGCGATAAGCGCAATTGCCATACCAACCATGCCGATAATACTGCCTATTCTGGCAGATTTTGGTGATGACAGGCCTTTGAGTGCAAAGATAAAACAAACAGCTGATGTAAGGTAGGAAAATTCGATTAGTTGTATTGTCATATCTATTTTTTCTTAAACATTTCAAGCATTCTCTGAGTTACCACAAAGCCGCCAAAAATATTTATCGCAGCAAAAAATACAGCAACAAAACCCAAGGCTGACGAGAGTCCAAATTCGGAAGAGCTAGCAGCAATTAATGCACCAATAATTATAATTCCCGAAATGGCATTAGTTAGGGACATCAGCGGAGTGTGTAGTGACGGAGTGACTTTCCATACCACATAATAGCCGACAAAGCAGGCAAGTGTAAATATGGTGATAGCAAATACCAGCGGATCGACGCCAACAACTATCATCTCTGGGGGCGTAATGCTAACTGCCTTTAATTTTTCAGTTAGAGAAGCTGCTTTTGCAGATATTTCTTCTGCTTCATTAATTGCCAGTGATAGTTGCTTGCTCATATTCTATACCTTGAATTTCTTATTAATCATTTTACCGTCTATGCCGATTAACATTTCTTCAACAAGCTCGTCTTTAAAATCAAATGTACCATTTTTTACTGCGTAATCTATGAAATTATACAGGTTTTTAGCGTATAGTCTGGAGCTATCACTAGCAATTTTAGCTGCCATATTTGTCCAGCCAATTATCTTTACCCCCCTTTTGGAGATTACTTTATCTGGAGATGAATCCTCTACGTTGCCGCCAGTTGCCGTTGCCATATCGACAATCACGGAGCCTGGTCGCATTTTTGCAACCATTTCTTGCGTAAGTATCAGTGGAGCCTTCTTGCCTGGTATTTGCGCAGTAGTGATAACAATATCAAATCCGGCAATTATTTCTGACAGGAATTTTTCTTGTTTGATGGCAAAATCCTTACCTACCTCTTTTGCATAGCCGGATTTATCTTCAGCGTCATCGTCCAATTTATTGTCTGGATATATGAATTTAGCACCCAGGCTTTCCACCTGTTCTTTTGTTGCTGCTCGCACATCATAGGCTGAGACAACGCTGCCAAGTCTTTTAGCAGTAGCAATTGCCTGCAAGCCTGCAACTCCAACTCCAAGAATTAAAGTTTTCGCTGGGCCTATAGTGCCTGCGGCAGTCATCATCATCGGGAATGCTCTGTCAAAATGATAGCCAGCTTCGATCACTGCCCGATATCCGGCTAGGTTGCTTTGTGAAGAAAGAACGTCCATGTTCTGAGCTTTTGTTACTCTTGGCACCAGTTCCATAGCAATAGTTGCCAGTTTTTTAGATAGTGATTTCTCAATATATTCGAAGTTGGTATATGGTGATAGCATACCGATGACAGCAGCACCGCTTTTGGCCATATCGATTTCATTAAATTCATCAATAAAAGGCGTTGGTTGTACTTTTAGGATAATATCTGCATCAGAGAGTATTTCCAGTAGGATAGCGGAGACAGTAGCACCGGCATTTTCATATTCTGCATCTGTAAAATTTGCCAGCGTACCTATATTTTTTTCAACAAAAACCATGTAGCCTTTTTTTACAAATAAATTTGCAACATCCGGGGTGATGGCAACCCTGTTTTCTCCTTTCACTCGTTCTCTGATTGCTGCAATTTTCATGCTTAATGTTTCAAACTAATTTTGTTGTTGAATTAATCGATCGTTTCCTTAGTATTATGGCTAAAGTAGTTTATATCAGATTATACAATTTTTATGCATAGCAAAACAACTAATTCGCTGTTTATTTTTAGCAGATATATTATCGGACTTGTTTTATTACTTAACGCTCATTTGGTGTCTGCGGATGATTTTTCTGCAGAAATCAAATCATATATTACGAATATTAAATCAATTGCCGTTGAGTTTAAGCAATCTGATACGGGCGGGCGGATCGCAAGAGGTATGTTGATTATTGATAAGCCATATAAATTCCGCTGCAATTACTATGAACCTTTTCCTATAATGATTATTGGCAACAAGAATTATGTTTCGGTTTATGATTATGAGATGGAGAATTTAAGCAGGATTAAAGCTGATGAAAATATATTTAACTTCCTTTTGGTAGACAAAATCAGTTTTGATGATCAGTTTGAAATTCTGTTCGCAAAAGAACAGGGAAAGCATTACATAATTAAATTAAAGCATAATGGTTTGAATAAAATTAGCGAGATTGCTTTTGATAGAAATTCAAAGCAAATTCAGTGGATGAAAATTTTTGAAGAAAATAATACGATAACTCTGACGTTTGGTAAAACGCAGGTAATTCAAGGTGTAGCAAAAAGCTTGTTTATCATCAAAGACCCTGATATTTTTGATAAGCCAGATAGATTGAATAAGACTCAATTACAAAAAAGATTTAAGGTGGTAAGTTAAGACTTGCTCCAATGCTTTAAAACGATTATCTTTATGCATGGCTAGTGCTGGGTGCTTGTTTTGTTTAGTTGGTCAGGTCTGAAAAGAAGCAGCCAGAGCATTACTCTAGGCAGGTCAGCACTAGCTATGATATTTCCCTTTTAATTTTGTACGTTGTTATTCTACGGACTCATAAAATTATACATTGGTGAGCATGTTTATTTATGTCAAAAAGCAGTTCTAATTACATTCCATTTGCCCGTAAGTACAGGCCTTCTAAATTCTCCGAATTGCTTGGTCAGGAAGTGCTGATTAAAACACTTACCTATTGTATTCAAAACAGTCGTCTTGCGCAGGCACACCTGCTTACAGGAATCAGAGGAGTGGGGAAAACTTCATCCGCACGGATCATTGCAAAAACAGTAAATTGTACTGATCTTCAAGTAAGCAAAGAACAAATTACGCCTTGTGATAAATGTAAGAATTGCGAGAGTTTTAATAATCACAGTCATCCGGATATTATTGAGATTGATGCGGCCAGTAAAACCAGTGTTGACGATATTAGAGAAATCATTGAAAGTAGTGAATATAGGCCGCTGCTTGGCCAGATGAAGTTCTTCATCATCGATGAGGTACACATGCTTTCTAAAAGTGCATTTAATGCACTACTGAAAGTCATTGAGGAGCCTCCAGAGCATGTGATATTTATTTTTGCAACTACTGAGGTGCAGAAAATTCCTCTGACCGTGATTTCAAGATGTCAAAGATATGATCTGCGCCGCCTGAATTTTGATGAAATATATATGTTGGCACAAAATATCACTGAGCAGGAAAATCTGGAATTTGAAGATGAGGCACTAAAAATCATTGCGATAAAGTCCGAAGGTTCAGCGCGTGATGCAGTCACCATGATTGATCAGGCAGCTAGCTATGTCCACAACGCAAGTGATTCAGAGATCATTACAGCTGAGATTGCCCGCAGGATGCTGGGTTTATTGGGTACCGATACGATTATAAAATTTACCCAGCTAATAATCGCTAATGATCCGGCTGCTGCTATTGAATTACTCGAAGAAATTTACGCAAATGCCAATAATCTGGAATATTTTGTACAAACCATGGCAGATTTTATAGCTGAGCTTAGCAAATCTAAAGTGATTGTAAATTATCATAACCCATTATATCAAAGCTATTCTCGGGAAATATCAGATATTTTAATCGGTACTAGCCTGTCGAGAATCACCATTTTATGGCAAATTTTCAGCAACGGCGTGCAAGAAATCAAGCAGTCGCATAATGAGCTGATAACAGCCCAGATGCTTATTATCAAAGCAATTTATGCGTGTAACTTACCAAGTGCTGAAGAAATTATGGATGCCGGCAAGTCAGGTGGTGCAATCGCAGCTGATACAATACAGGAAAAATCCAATATTCCAGAACCACTTGAAACAGTAATAATTCCTGAGGGAGAAATTTTTGATTTTCTAAAATATTGCCATGATCAAAAGGAAATGGAAATATATTATCTGCTTTTAAACGAGGTGGAGATCAAGAAGTTTACTTCACAAGAAGTGGCGATTGCCGGTAATATCAATAATAATGTCAGTGGTAAGATAGAGAGACTGTTAAAAGTCTGGTCTGGTAAAGACTGGAAAGTTGCAATATCCAGGCAAAGTAATGTTAGCTCTTTAAAAGACAAAATGCTTAAGCAAGTAAAGCAGACTGGAGATTACCGGCTTATAAAAAATAATTTTCCTGAGGCTAATATTTCAGATATAATTTTAAAACCATAAATATTAAAGAGAAGAAAATGAATATAAACCAGTTAATGAAACAAGCGCAATCAATGCAAAAAAAGATGAAAGAGATGCAGGAAGAGATTGCTAATAAAGATTTTGAAGGCAAAGCAGGCGGCGGTCTGGTGTCGGTTGTGATGAGTGGTAACGGCGAGATGCGCAAAACATTAATTGATCCGTCATTATTACAGGCTGAGGAAAAAGAAATACTGGAAGATTTGATTGTAGCCGCTCACAATGAGGCTAAAAAGAAAGCTGATGAGGAATCAAAAAGCAGCATGAGCGGTGCATTTGGTGATATGGGAGGTTTGCCTCCTGGAATGAATTTCTAACATTAATCATGCAAAAAACCACCGGTCCAGACCAACTAATATATCTTTTTTCCAAGCTTCCAGGTCTTGGAACCCGTTCTGCAAGAAGAATAGTTCTGCATTTACTGCAGGACAAGGATTTACGCCTGAAGGGTCTGATTGAAGGGCTTGAGGATGCAGCAAACAAGATCAATAACTGTCAGCTTTGCGGCAATGTGGATTATAGTAATATATGCAGTATCTGTGCCAATGACGCCCGGACGGATGATGTAATTGCCGTAGTGGAGACGGTTGCTGAGTTGTGGGCTATTGAACGTAGTGATGTGTTTCATGGTAAGTATCATGTACTTGGTAATGCGCCCTCTGGCATAAATAGCAGAAATCCTGCTGAACTGCGTTTGCCGGATTTGCGCAAAAGATGTATAGAAAATAATACTGAAGAATTGATTATTGCAACTAACGCCACGCTTGAAGGTCAAACAACTGCTTATTTTATCACCGAATATTTCAAGGATTATCAAATTAAAATTTCACGCCTGGCTAGCGGTATACCCGTTGGAGGAGAGCTTGATTATCTTGATGAAGGGACGCTCTCTGCAGCGCTGGAGAGTAGAAAACTGTTTGAGTAATAACCCTGGTTTTGTTGTAATAATCGTACAACACCTAAAATATAATTTTTTTGAACATTATTGAACTACAGCATTAATCAAAACGCTTTCAATCTTATCTTAGTGGTTATTGTACAATATAACCGGCAAAAAATAGATATTATATTTGCTAAAAACACAGGAGGAGCAAATGATAAAATTTTTAAATTCAGGAAACCATATTTTTTTAATAAGAATCTTTAATTCTTTGAAACTCTTCTTACTTGTATTTGCAGTAAATTTTAGTCATGCTTCGGGGCAAAATTTTTCTAATTCTGATATAAATGTCAGATACAATAATGAAATATTAAATACAAGACCCAAGTTACTGAAAGAAAGCGGGCGTCCAAAAGCTAGTGTAGGAACTATTTTATATGTTTGTAATTCTAAGTTGGATCCGTTTTTGCTAATAGGGCAAGAAAAATCTGATAAGGTAGATGCTGGTACATATTGTGAACTTGGCGGTAATGCAGAATTAGAAGCACCTGATGAAGCCGAGACTTTTTTAAATGGATGTATTCGGGAGTGTAGAGAGGAAAGTGCAGAAATTTATACATTAGATCCCAGATACGTGCTTTTAAATAGCTACACCTATTATAATGTGACTCCTACAAAGCGGGAAGAAGTATATATATTTTTAAAGGCACCTTACTATTCTTCTGCTTCTGATTTACTAGTAGCAACAGAAAAGCATCTAGAGGCCAAGTATAAAGAAAAAAAGAAATTTAAATGGGTTAAACTTTCAGATTTGCATCTATGCACCAAGGATAAATGTAACGTACATGATATAAATGGTAAAAAGGAAACTATTTATTTAAGAGAATATTTTTATAAAACATTGCATAATCCCAAAGTACAAAACATATTGGGAAAACTTTGTTCGAAGTAAATAGTCAAGTGATCTATCTCCAGCTATTTCTTTAAAGTCACTATAACTGGATTCCATACTTATCTTAAGCAACATAAAATCAGATAACTCTTGCAACCAGCAGATGGGTATTCTACTAATATTTAACGTCATTCTATTAACTAACAAGTTAAAAGCTTATGAATCTTGATGTGGATATAGTTATTGTTGCAGTTTTCCTATTAACAACTCTTGTCATTGGCATACGTAAAGGGAGGCACATTAATAATATAAGGGAATTTGCTGTTGGTAACAGAGATTTTACTACTACAGCTTTGGTGTGTACCATTGTAGCTACGTGGGCTGCAGGAGGCGATTTTT
>CAJQOD010000009.1 GCA_905479865.1 uncultured Rickettsiaceae bacterium
TTATTTCCACTAAGCAAATGGGTGAGCTATTTAAGGTATTGGAGATAGTTGCACCAAAGCTTAAAAAACTCATACAAAACACTTCAAATTAAACAAAAATTTATCCTTTTTTCTTTGGTATTTCCTTGCAAGTTTTGGAAATTTCATCTAATCTGTATTGGTTTAATATCAATTCGTAAGAGCGATTTATTGTGAGTAAAATAGAGTTCCAAAATACGTTGCCGATCAGCATCGAAAATGAAATGAAAAGTTCCTATATGGACTATGCGATGAGTGTGATTGTCAGCCGCGCTATTCCTGACGTGCGTGATGGTCTAAAACCCGTGCATCGCCGCATCTTGTTTTCAATGCATGAAGGCGGTTATTTTAACTCAAAACAACACAAGAAATCAGCAAGAATTGTTGGTGATGTAATCGGTAAATATCACCCGCATGGTGACACTGCCGTGTATGACTCACTGGTTCGTATGGCTCAGGATTTCTCTTTGCGTGTTCCGCTTGTCGATGGGCAAGGTAATTTTGGTTCAATGGATGGCGACTCTGCTGCTGCAATGAGATATACAGAATCCAGACTCTCCAAAATTGCTCACACTTTGCTTGAAGATATTGATAAAGAAACTGTTGATTTTCTGCCCAACTATGATGGATCTGAACACGAGCCTACAGTTTTGCCGGCAATGTTCCCAAATCTACTGGTTAATGGAACTGGTGGAATTGCAGTTGGGATGGCTACAAATATTCCTCCTCATAATTTGGGCGAAGTAATTGATGCTGCCTGTGCTTATGTTGATAATAACGATATTGAGTTAATTGAGCTTATATCTCATGTAAAAGGCCCTGACTTTCCAACCGGCGGTATTATTCTTGGCAGCAATGGCATTCAGTCAGCTTACCTGACCGGCCGGGGCAGTATTATGTTCCGTGGCAAGTGCAACATAGAAGATAATAATGGTCGTGAAGCTATTATTGTTACTGAAATGCCGTACATGGTGAATAAAGCTAAGCTGGTTGAAAAAATTGCAGAACTGGTACGGGATAAAAGAGTTGAAGGCATCAGCGATCTTCGTGACGAATCCAATAAAGACGGTGTCAGAGTGGTCGTAGAAATTAAGAGAGATGCTGTTGCAGATGTAATCCTGAGCCAACTTTATACCTACACTCAATTACAGACAAGCTTTGGCGTTATAATGCTTGCCCTTGATGAAGGTATGCCAAAAGTAATGAACTTAAAAGAAGTTGTTGGCTCATTCGTTCGTTTTAGAGAAGTGGTAATTACCAAAAGAACCATCTTCCTGTTAAACAAAGCACGTGATAAAGCTCATATTTTACTTGGAGTCAGAATCGCAGTCAGCAATATTGATGAAGTGATAAAAATAATCCGTGGTGCTCCAAACCCGTCTATTGCTAAAGAGCAGCTTATGGAAAAAGCCTGGGATTGTTCCTCAATTATTAGTCTTATAAAATTGGTTGATGATAAAGCCAATATTGGCGATGACGGCAAAATTCATCTTTCTGAAATTCAGGCCAAAGCGATTTTAGAAATGAGATTGCAACGTTTAACTGCAATGGAAAAAGACAAGCTGGAGAATGATCTTAAAGAGCTAACAAAAGAAATTACAGAGTTTGTCGGTATTCTAAGCTCAAGGGAGAAGTTACTTACAATTCTTAAATCCGAACTAATGCGAGTAAAAGAAGAATTTTCAACTCCAAGAAAGACAGAAATAATTGAAGGAAACTTCAACCAGGATATCGAGGATTTGATTCAAAAAGAAGAGATGGTAGTCACGGTCACTCATAGCGGCTACATCAAACGTGTACCTCTTGTTACCTACAAGGCACAAAGACGCGGTGGCAAGGGACGATCAGGCCTTTCAATGCGCGATGAGGACATAACCACTAAACTGTTTGTCGGTAATACACATACCCCGCTATTATTCTTTTCAAACCGAGGGCAAGTATATAGCCTCAAGCTGTATAAATTACCACTGGGCAATCCACAAAGTAAAGGCCGCCCTATCGTCAATATCTTACCTCTACAGGGTGGCGAAACTATCACAAACGTAATGCCGATGCCTGAAAATCAGGATGAGTGGGATAACATGCACATCATGTTTGCAACTGCAAAAGGCAATATACGCCGAAATGATCTCTCCGACTTCAAAAAGATACAGTCTAACGGAAAAATCGCTATCAGGATGGATGATGATGACAGCTTGGTAAATGTGATGGCCTGTAGCGAAGATGATCATGTGTTGCTTGCAAGTAAAATGGGCAAGGCTATACGTTTTCCGGTAAATGCAATCAGAGTGTTCAAGAGCAGAACATCCGATGGCGTACGGGGCATGAGAATAGCTGATAAGGATCGCGTAATTTCTATGACCATCTTGCATGGAATCAAGTCTAGTGTCGAAGAGCGTGAGGCTTATTTGTCCATAGCATTTGATAATCGCCTGAAAATCGCTACCGGCAATCATGAATTCAAGCCTGAAGATTTTGACATCACACTAACTAAAGAGCAAATTATCGATATGGCAGAGTCTGAGGAATTCATCTTGACGATTGCTGAAAATGGCTTTGGCAAGAGAACATCAGCCTATCACTATCGCATTACAAATCGTGGAGGAAGCGGCATCGTCAACATGGTACTTTCTGATAAAACCGGTCAGGTGGTTGCTTCCATGCCGGCTAACATGAATGATGAACTGATGCTGATTACCAATAATGGTAAGCTCATCAGGTGTAGGCTTGATACTGTAAGGGTTACCGGCAGAAGCACCAGTGGCGTTATTCTCTTTAAAACAGAGAAAGGGGAGAGTGTCGTGTCTGCCTCTCTGATTGCCGATTCTTCAGAAGAAGAAGATGATGATGATGCGCCAGAAAGCGCAGAAGCAATTGGCGAAGATGTTAGCAACTAAATTTTATGTTGTCTTCCCAACTCCTATAGCAGTCCATTTGTCATTTTAAGGCTTAAAAGATTATTCGAATCTCTACAACATGACTTGTACTGCCAGATGGTTTTAGCGTGCCAAAATATTCAAGGATTTAAAGTACCCCTAAAGGGGTTCGCAGACAACAGGGAGTAGGAAGGAAATCGTAATCCGTCTCAACGTTAAAGTGTTTCAATAAATTACCATACTAAGCTCATGGATGGTGCACTAGCCTTAAGTTAATAAGTAGTTATTTCCAATGATTAGTATAATCTCATCAATTTGCTGATAACATATTAAAAATACTTCAGATTGCCTCGTTCCCAACATAACGGATTTTTATCCTTACGCAACATCCAATAAATCTCTATATTCGTAAGATAACTACTCTGATACCTTAAACATAAGACCTTCTACAAAGGCAATACGAAACTAAAGCTTGAGCCTTTTTTACCATCGCTGTTGGCTTCAATCCTGCCACCATGCACTGTTATTACTTTTTCACATAAGGCAAGACCTATACCTCTCCCGCCTGCCGGTGTTCTTGTTTTGGAACTTACTGTGAATTTATGGAAGATGCTAATTAGTTCATCTTGTGGTATGCCGATTCCTTGATCAGCAATCCTGAACTGAACATTATTGTCTTCTGTTTTCGTTAAGCTTATGGTAATTGGCTTACCCTCTCCATATTTAACAGCGTTGCTGATTAGATTATCAATCGCCTGCGTTATGTAATATTCATCACAATGGACTATTATATTATCCTCAACTTTAAAGATAAATTCCTGCTTATCATCATCTGCAAATATTTTCTTATATAAAACAGGTCGTTCTCGGACCAACTCACTTAAATCTACTTTCGTTTTGTTAAGCTCATAAGTCAGGGCTGAGAGTTTTGATAAATCGGCTATATTACTGACAAAACTCTTAAGTCTGTCACTGCTGCTTACTATATCTTTAATGGATTGTTTAACGATTTTCTCATCCAGACTATCATAGCAGGAATACAGAACCTCACTTAAGGATAAAATACCGGTCATCGGAGTATTGGTTTTATGTGGTATATTACGAATAAACTCATCCTTTAAATCCTTGAGCTTTGATATTTCAATGTTTCTAAGCTTTAACTGATCCTTTAGATATATTTCCTTGCTCTTGAGCTTTCCTTCCTTGTCTTTAAATCGATTTTCCAAAAACTCCAAACCCTGCACAACATTCTCTAATTCTCTTTTTGCATAATCTGCCTCTTTTTCCAAATATACTACTTTTTCTTCCGTTGCCTCTAAATACTCCTGCTTGGGTTTGAGAAGAGTAATTAGTACAGTACTTAACAATAAAAATACATAAGCCAAGTGAAAATATATATTACCTAATATAATATTTAGTGAATCTACTCCCATATAATATTTATATGCGTTAATAGCGCATATACTGCCTAAAGCGATCATACCAACGGCTACTTTCCAATTGGCAAGTATAAATATTACAGTTACATTCAGTGTAAAAATTATTAGTTGTAACTTTCCAAACTGACTTAATAATACAAATAATGTACTACAAAAAGTTAGTATGTAAATTAATGATATATTCCACATTACGCCCATAACAGCTTTGGTTTTAATTCTGTCTGACCACATCGGATAAAGCATAAAGCCAGTAGATAGAACAAGCATGGTTTTATAAATCAGAAATACGACATCAACATGTTGCCTCATTGAATCAGTATTGATTGAATATATAGTTGAAATTGTAGTAACAAAACAGAATATACCAAAGAAACTATATGTTTTCTCTTCTTTAGGAGAGTTGTTAATACAAAATGTCAGCAAATTAAAATTTTTGATGGAATGAGCTAATTTTGCTAATTTTCTTTTCCTCTCTGCTCTAATCAAATTTAAAGGCTCTGGTTCTTTTACACCTACCCAACCACCACTTTGTTTTAATAAGTAGTGGCTGCCTATTAAGAATATAAAATTTATAATTATAGCCGGAATAATAGCATCCATCGCCACATTAAAAATTAAATAGATAATTACGGTAATAAACCCTGCGCCCATACCGATTAATACTGATTTAGTAGTTGTTCTAAAGCCAAGTATTGCCAGCATCAAGGGAGGATTGACTATAGGAAAATAAAAACTTGCCGTAGTTAATAAGATGCTGAGTAAGTCCGTTTTTGATAAAGCCAAAAATATAGCTATTAAACCCAATAATATAGAAAATACTCTTGCAATAACCAGTTCTAATTCAGGGGAGGTGGTCTTAAAAAATCTAAAACTATCCGTTAATAGTATAGCAGAGGAGTTTATATTGGAATCGGCAGTAGACATTATCATTGCTATTATGCCTATTACCGCTAAACCTTTTATTCCGGGCGTTAAATAATTAGCCAAAATATAGTTAATAATTTTGTTAGATTCAATATTTGGATTTATGTAATACATCAAGATTCCAACAATTATAATCATTACAACAATGGCCAGGCAGACAAAATAAGCTATAAAAAAAGTTTCTTTTACCTGATGTATATTTTTAGCTACTAGAATTCTTTGGTAAAGTTCTGGTGCAAAATTAGGAAAAGTAAAATAAAATAACAATGTTATAAAACCATAAAAACCAACATGAGTGTAATCAAATAATTTGCTGAAATCTGTAAAATGACTATTACCAATATTGTTGTATAGATTGTCAAAATTAACATCCTGCACTAGTATAAAAACTAGAACAGGAATAAAAATACTAAAGGTAATAAATTGTATTATATCAGTGAAAGTTACTGACTTTATACCACCAAAAGTAGAATACATAATAATTACTGTACTGCTCACTAATAATGCTGACGTACTGTTGACAGGAAAAAATAATCCAAATAATGTGCCAAATATTTTAAATTGTATGGCAACAACTCCCAGGCAGCTTATAACACCAGTTACAGCTGTAATTAACTCTACTTTCTTACCGTAAATCTTGCCTATAGATTCTGCGACAGATAAATCCCCCAGAAATTCTTGCATACGAGGGACAAAAATATAGCCAATGATTAAAAAAGTTACCGGTATAAAGAGATAGGCAACTATCATAGTTATACCTTCAGCATATATTTTAGCTAAACTTATAAATAAAATGCCGCCACCAATCCAGGTAGCAATGAGTGTTGCAACAATAGCTGAGTTAGTAAAATTTCTATCACCAATGGCGAAATCTTGAATTGTTTTTATTTTTTTAGCATGATTAATGCCGACGATAAGGTTAAGTATTAGAAACCCAATAAATATGCTAGCATCAATATCGAAACTCACAAGCTCTACCCACATTAATTAGCTAATTAATTGTTATGATACTCAATCAGTAATTGCAAAACATGTTTTGCAAAAAACGTAATCACCCTGTAATTTTACCACATGCAATCCAAAATGCCCTGGTTGCAGCCTGCAGAAGCTGATCCGCATCTAACATCACGTCATCTGCAACTTTCTCAAAATTTCCGTATTTGTCAACCAGATGAACAGTTTCACCTTTTATTACGCCAAATTTCACTCCTTCCTTAAATAAAGCTACCATGCCAGATTTCTCTACCTTAGGCATTACCTCGTACATAGGTTCCAGTATTTCTAAAATTCTTTCTTCAGTTATTTTACCCATTTTTGATACCATTTGTTTAAAATTAAAATCTTTTTCTCAGTTCTACAGCGACTTTTATTCCATCATCAGAATATATACATATAAATAAAGATGCAACCTTCAGTTTTTTTAAAAATCAAATGATCGTGACTTACGCATGAGTAATAGCATATTTAACACAAAAACTTGAAATCTAATATTTGGCGAATTCAAGGTTGAGGTGCAACTGCAAAAGGTTTATAAATAGTTAATATATGGAACCTGAGGTGTTTAATGCATTATACACATTTGAAGTACGAAGAAAGAGTGGAATTAGCAGAGTTATATTCAGAAGGCAAATCTATGAATGAGATAGCTTTGATAATGGAACGTTCTAAATTCAGCAGAAAACTAAAGCGTAATAGAACTCACGGTAATTATTGGCCTGATAGTGCTGATTTTAAGGATAAGTATAGAAGATGTAGAGGAAACAAAATAAATGATAGTACAGATTTAAGAATATTTATCATTCAGAAACTTATAAAAAAAAGATGGAGTCCAGAACAAAATAGCAGGTTGGCTAAAAGTCAATAAACCTAATTTTGGAACTGTTAGTCATGAGACTATTTATAATTGGATTTATCAGCCTTATGTATATCCAGCAGGTTGCAAATTATAGAAATTTTTGGCAAGATGCTAAAGAAAAAGGGGATTAAAAAAAGTTATTTCATCTGGAATGAGTAATATACCAAACAGAGTGTCTATTCACCATAGACCTAAGTTTGAAGATAGAGTTTAGAGGCTTATGGGTAGAATTATACAATCAGATGGAAAGTCCCCTGTCTGTCGCCTTCGGCTTCTTGCCGTGACATGTGTGATTTGCCATATCCGCTGTTTAGCATTTTTTAATTAGAAAACACTATGTAGTGAATTTACTTTGATTTGAGACGTTGTGCTTCACTAACCTAGACTACGGCTGTTCTTCTCTGTCTGATGTTGTCGTGGTTTTCTGTCTTTATACGTATTAATATTAGAGTTATGAGCTTTCTGCACAGCTTTTTTAAATTGAGGAGTTTTTAATATTGCTTGTATTTTGCTTTGTGAAGGCACTCCAGTTTCTAATACTGGTTCTTGAAGCTGTTGTTCCATTGTTTGTATAACAGCGGCCACGACTTCTTGTTCCTTGCGAAAGTGCCTATTGAAAAGTCTACGAAAGAAATTTTGTTTTTTTAGTAATTTAAACTGTTGATGAGCAACCTTTCTTCCTAAATCTCTGCCAAGTCCTAATTGCTCACTACGTTCTTTTATATAGCTTTGTAGATTACCCTTAAAAGCTTTGGTATCTGCACTTGTTTTTACCCACCTAATGGATTTCTTATTTTTTCTTCCAATACCTTTGATTTTGGTCATTTCGGCATATTGAGTCCTGATTTTATCCATCTGCTCTTGTGAAGGAGCGGTACCTTTGTTCGCTGATTTTAGTGTTTTATCAATATCTATTTGGAGCTGCATTAGTTTTGAAACACCCATCATCTGTTGTTGATTCTTTTTACAAAATTTTTCAATATTATCAAAAACTTGTTCTACTGCTTCGTTAAGTGGATTTTCTGCGCTGATGGGATGGCCTTCAATAGCATTATTTATGGCTTTTAAGGATTCCAATACGTGTTTTTGTGTTTCAGTATCATTATTCCTTCCAAGCTCAGAAATAAGCTCCTGAAACTCAGTCCTAGCTGAATATATACCTTTTTGCATACCATCAGATGGCTCATTTCTTTGAAAGCATTTGCTAGTTCTTGGCTAGGTATCATACCGGGATAATCACGCCATAATTTTGGTATATCTCCAGGAGGTGGAAAAGAGGCTACGTTTTCACGATTAAGAAAATCAAGCATTTGATTTTTCTTATTTCTTACACCGCCGCCAAAAATCTTGGCAGTATTAAGTAGGTCGTTAAATGCATGGCCAAAATCGATTCTAGCAACTTTATTGTCAACTGCCATCATGTTACCTGGGTTTACATCGTGATCACCAACTAATGCAGAAACTGCTATTGCGTTTGCAAGCCCTTGGCGAAATTCTTTATGTTTATCTCCCGATATATTGTATTGTCCAGCAGAGATAGGTTTTGTACCGTCAACAAAAGTAGCATGCCTTTTAAATTTTATTTTTAGATTTTGCTCTTGCGCATAGTCGTCTAAAGTTCTTACTTTTTTTCCTGTTAAATATTTTGAAGCTACTGAAACTTGTCTATTTTCCGAATCATATACCAAAGATACATCGGGAACAGCCTCGGAGCCGTCGGGATTTTGTAATATACTTCGACCAATTTTGGCTGCTATTACTTCACCAAAATTCTCCCTATCGACACCACCGGCCTTTAATTTCCTGAGGAATTCGTTGGATAATATAGAGGGTTTAAGTTGATAAAAATGCTTGGAGTTTTGAGTTTCACGAACTACCCTAATGCTACCAGTGACTCCCCCGGTATTTACAGCATTTCTAATATTGAATTCTTTAAAACTAATCGGCATATAATTCTCTAAAAATAAAGTTAAGATTGAAAACTAGCCCTATAATATCAACGATACAGTAATATTGGTTTCGATTCAAGTTCATTTGTATTAATTCTGAAACTTGGCCTATTTTGTTGTCTGCCCTTTTGGGTCTATCTTCTGCACTCCCACTGTAAATTTTATGAATATGGTTTATAACATTGAGAGCCAAGAAGATTTAGAATTAATAAATACCGATCTTGTAGATTTAATATTAACTCTGTCATCTCATTGATAATTAGAACATAGATACCGTGAAACACTCGAATATCTATCTAGTAGTAGGCTTTTGTGTTGGTCTATTTAGCTGATTTAGCGCTAACTTACCACTACTTCCATTTCTTGAGAGATTAGCCCAGAACGATAACATTTGTTACCGATTCCGATATAGAGCAGGCCCGTTCCATTAACATTTTGACAATATCTCCTTATATGCTTAGTAAAGGTTCTTCAGAATGAACTAAATAGTGCGTGGCAGTAGGCTACAAAACTTTTGATATTCAATACTACTTAAATATCAAATCAAAATGTAGAATTTTACAATTTTACGCCATTTTTAAGATACATGACGATACCCTGAAATCATACGTTCCTGCCATTTGAGCCTACAACAAGCTTGACGGTGTTCATTAAACACCTCAGATCCATATATTAATTATTTATAAACCTTTGCTGTTGCACCTCAACCTTGAATCCGCCTTTTTCTAAATAATATTTATTTGAGTCTCTTAAATCGAGCATCTTATAGTTTTGGTCGAATAACTTTTTATTTTTATCAAGCAACTGCAAATAATCATAAGCTTCACCAAATTTTTCTTCTGGCATCTTAACAGTAATATTCTGCTCCAAATTTATGTTCCAACGGCGTTGTCCATATCTTACAGCCGACTTTATTTTAGAACTCAAGCTAGGATAACGATTTAAATCATCAATCAAATTTTGTGCATATATATTTGCGTCTTGACCTACTACCTGTATTAATTCTCCAAAACCTTTACCTTCATATTTTGAAATACGGTTACCTTCCGCATCAACCAAATATAGTTTATGTTTAAACTGCCAAATTGCAATTGGCAAGCGTTCAATAACTGCAATATAAATTGTAGATGGCAGTCGCCTCTCAATTATTGCACCTTTAACCCAAGGGCTGCCCTCAAGCTTATCTTTGACCTCTTCCATATTAATGGCAAAAATTGGAGTCCCTTTATCTGCTCCGAGCATATCAATAATATCTTTTGATGGTGTATTTTTTTGCCCATCAATAATGACATTTTGTAGAACAAATCCATAATTAGCTGATATTTTATAAAAAGTAGCGCGCACTCTATCCTTAAAAACCTTAAACATATCTGTAAACACAAACAGACATACAAAAATCAGTAAAGACAATTTAAGCGATAACATAAAACGCTGATAACATATTGCCACTCTCCTACGCAAGGATATGTTGGCCTTCTTTGATTTCTTCATCTCTCTCATTCTTCAAATTTTGCGCCTTTTAAAACCTGCTCGACTAGCTTGGTATAATTTATACCTTTAAGCTCAACGATTTCCGGACAAATTGAAATAGGTGTCATCCCGGGATGAGTGTTGACTTCCAGCATATAAACCTCGTCCTCTTCCTCATTATAAATAAACTCAACCCTAATAATACCAACGTTACATCCCAGTATCCTGCACGCATGTTCGGATATTTTCAGAGTCCTGTTGCAAATGGATTCAGAAATTGGTGCTGGAAGCAAATGTTCAGCAAAACCCTCAACATATTTTACTTCATAATCAAAAAAGCGCTTACCTTTTAGCAATTTTATTTCAAGCACTCCCATCGCTTTACCATTTAGCACTGCGACCTGAAGCTCTCTACCTTTTATATATTTTTCAGCTATAATTTCATCGCCGTAAGGAAAATCATACTCAGCGAAGGAAAAATCATCTCCCTCAAAAATTATTTCTACTCCTACACTCGATCCTTGCGTTAATGGCTTAATGACATAAGGTCTTGAAATTGGATCAACCTTGATATTATCTGATTTCTTGACCCCTTTAGCTTCGGCCACTTTTATGCCATTGGCTCGAAAAATCTCCTCCGACTTCTTCTTATTAAACGCCAGGCTTGATGCCAGAACTCCAGAACCGGTATAAGGAATTCTCATAATATTAAGCAAACCTGGAAGACATCCATCCTCACCATAAGTGCCATGCAAGGCATTATATACCACATCAGGACACAACTCCTCCATAACACGTGCAATATCTGCTCCCATATCAATAAATGTTATTTGATGCCCCAAATCAATTAGTGAACTCACTATGCCGCTCGACGACATTAAGGATACTTCACGCTCAGCGGACATACCACCGCCGACGACGGCTACATGCTGCTTGTCACTTATCGGTTTAAACCTAAATTTTTCTATATCCTGACCATTAAGCTGCAGATGTTCTTTCAAACTTGCTCTACCTTTGTTTGAGCAATCTATAAGCTTTGATTCTGCAATATATACGGTATTAAACTCTTCCATCCCTACCTATCCGCTTTATTTCCCACTTTAGCTCAACTCCAGACTGCTCTTTTACTTCTTTTCTAACAAGTTCGCCCAGTTCTTCCATGTCGCTAGCTGTGGCTTTACCATTATTAATCATGAAATTACAATGTTTAGACGACATAGACGCATCGCCCAGTCTTTTATCCCTGAGACCGGCAGCATCAATCAGCTCCCAAGCCTTACGACCAGGTGGATTTGCGAATGTACTACCACCGGTTTTTTCAGTAATTGGTTGAGTAGAAGCTCTGCTCCGGCCAATTTCATCCATTCTGGCCTGAATCCTGTCGGCATCACCCAGCTTCGTCTTAAAAAGAACCTTAGTAAAAATTAACTCTTCTGACAAGGCATTTTTTCTATATGAAAACCCAATATCTTCAGAATAAATTTGTTGGCTCTTTCCATTCTTATCAAGTGTCCATACTGAACTGACTATATCTTTAAACTCGTTACCATACGCACCCGCATTCATGGCGACTCCGCCGCCGATAGTGCCTGGTATACCAACTAAAAACTCAAACCCCTTTAGGCAATGACCTTGCGCAAATTTAGCCAGATTGAAATTCAGACACCCTGCCCCGACAGATAGTTTTCCATCAGGCAGTATCTCCATTGCTGTAAAACCTTGTCCAAGCTTCACAACAACACCTTCAATACCCTTATCCCGAATTATCATATTCGACCCGGCTCCTAACACCGTCACAGGTAAAGTGTTTGCGTTTTGTTGCAAAAAAGAGGCCAAATCTTCAGCATCTTTCGGCTTGAACAAAATATCAGCAGCACCTCCGACTTTAAACCAGGTCAGATGTGCCAAATTATAGTTTAATTTATATTTGCCTCGAACAAGCGGTAAAGTCATTATATTAATTTACAAAATGTACGTGTTCAGGGTCAGTCTCATTAAGCAGCTCTGGTAATTGGTTGACCCAATTAGTAATAGTACCGGCGCCCATAAACACGAAAAGATCTCCTTCTTTAGCTTCTGATACAATAATACTGGCTATATCCTCGTGGTTGGCAATAAAAGTAGCCTTGCCATTAATTTTTGTTATCGCATAGGCCAAGTCTCTACCACTTACACCTTCTATCGGCTGCTCCCCAGCTGCAAAAACATCTGTAATATAGACACTATCTGCATCAGTAAAACAGTTCGCAAAATCAGAGAATAAATTCTTGAGTCTTGAGTATCTATGCGGTTGAAAAATTGCGATTACTCGCCCTCTGCGCGACGAAGCAATCTCGCTAGCTGTAGATAAAGTTGCACCAATTTCTACTGGATGATGTGCATAATCGTCAATAATTTCAGCACCATGATATTCGTAAACTTTGGTAAAACGTCTTTTTACTCCTCGAAAATTCTTAAACCCATCCCTGATTACCTTGATACCAAAATCAAGCTCAACACCAATTGCAATGGCAGCCAACGCATTTAGCACGTTATGCTTGCCCGGTGTCGGAATTGTTATATGCTCAACGATCGTGGAACCACCGGTATTTGGCAATTTCAGTTTAATATCAAAGGTTGAAGAATATATATCAGATTTTATATTATATGCCAAAATATGTGCATCATCAGAGTCTATTCCATAAGTTACGATACGTCTTTCTGTTACATCCTGAACTAATTTCCTGACTACCGGATGATCAACGCAAGCTACACCAAACCCATAAAATGGCAGGTTTCTTATAAAGCTTTTAAAAGCAGAAATTAGCGTATCAAAATCTTTATAATAATCCATGTGCTCTGGATCAATATTAGTGATGACTCCTATTGTTGAAGGAATTTTTATGAAAGTAGCATCCGACTCATCGGCTTCTACCACCAAATAATCACTCTGCCCCAAATAAGCATTAGTAGAACGGTTATTAATTATCCCACCATTAATCACTGTCGGATCAAGGCCAGCTGCTTCAAACAGGCATGCTACAAGCGACGTAGTTGTAGTTTTGCCATGCGAACCAGACACAGCAACTGAGCATTTCAGGCGCATCAGCTCTGCTAGCATCTCTGATCTTCTAATTACAGGAATTTTATTCTCTCTGGCAGCGACAACTTCCGGATTATCTGAATTTACCGCAGAGGAAATCACAACGTACGATACATTCCAAATATTTATAGGATCATGTCCGGCGAAAACCTTAATACCTCTAGCTTCTAACCGTTTTGTATTACTATTTGCCGAGAGGTCAGAGCCTTGCACTTTGTAGCCAAGATTATCCATTACTTCCGCTATACCACTCATGCCAATACCCCCAATACCCACAAAATGGATTGTATCTAATATTCCTTTTTTTCGCTTCATTTCAAGTAGTAGCATCTATACCATCCTTATCATAAGTATTAATTAATTGTAACCATATTACCCAGTAACGACTACAAATGCAATCGCAAAGGGATAATCATCAGATAAAGAGATTTGAATATTATATTTCATAATATCTGGAAATTTTTCAGGCGATATTAACACCTTTGGAACACCTGTATCATTATTTACAATGGCAATATCCCGAAAGGCTAAACCCTTTCCTATCCCAATACCAAGTGCTTTAGCAACAGCTTCTTTAGCTGCAAACCTCTTTGCAAGATAGCCTAACTGCTGCGTAGAAGTTAACACAGTAAATTTCTCAATTTCCAGCTTGTGAAAATTTTTCTTCAGGAACTTATCGCCATATTTTTGAAAGATGCTTTCTATTCTTTCAATATTAACTATATCCGTACCAATACCAACTACCATTAATTATCATCCATATTAATATTTAGTTCGCAGGACACGTTGAACAACTTTTTTAGTACGCAGTGAGTTAATAATCTTTTCAATGTGTTCAACTGACTTCACCTCTATATCGAATGTCATTTCAAAATAGTCAGAATTCCTGCTTGTGATCTTGAAGTTGATAATATTTCCTCCATCACGAGCAATTTCAGTAGAGATAGTAGCCAAGCTCGATGATTCATTAAGAAATACTATGCTGATTCTACAGACAAAGGGAATATTCGACGCATTACTATCCCAGGTTAAATCTATTAATCTCTCAGGCATGCCGGCAAAATTATTCAACATCTCGCAATCAGAAGTGTGAATAGTCACACCGCTGCCAGTATGAACTATTCCAACAATTTTATCACCAGGCAGAGGATGACAACATTTCGCATAATGCATTGCCATACCGGATATCAGCCCCTTAATTGGCACTAAATTCTCCTGCTGCTCGGCGGCACTTTTCTTTTTGCGACTAAATTTTAGCAACGATAACGTAGACCTCAACCTACTCTTTCGGGGCTGAACCTGTTTTACCACTTCTTCACGAGTGATTGTCCCTTCTCCAATAGCAAACAGTAGCTCATCTAACGTTTTTTCAAAGAACTTGCATGCCCTATCCAACGCCTTACTCTCATTTGCAATATCTGCGACTTTTAAAGCTTTACTAATAATGTTACGACCAAGTTTAACATACTGATCATGCTGCTGACTTCGGATAATTTTTCTGATCTCTGACCGCGCTTTGCCGGTCACTACGAATTTTTCCCAGGATGGCGAAGCGCTCTGATTCTTGGAAGTAATGATTTCCACCTGATCGCCATTTACCAGCTGCGTCCTAAGTGGCACAATGCGTTCATTGACCTTTGCTCCAACACAGGAATTGCCAATATCTGAATGCACCATATAGGCAAAATCGACTGTAGTAGCTCCTTTAGGCAGAGCAATGAGATTACCACTCGGTGTAAAACAAAACACCTGATCGTAGTACATTGCAAGCTTGGTATTTTGCAAAAATTCTTCCGGGGCACTATCCTGCTCCAAGATCGACAATAATTCTCTGATCCAACTATATTTCTTGCCATCTGCCGTATCTTCATGACCCTGTTTATATCGCCAGTGAGCAGCTACACCAAGCTCAGCAATTTCATGCATTTCTTGAGTACGTATTTGAATTTCAATTTTCTGCATTAATGGCCCAAGCACAACCGTATGCAATGATTTATAACCATTCCCTTTGGGAGTACTGATAAAATCCTGAAAACTATCCGGCACCATTTTGTAAGCACCGTGAACTATTCCAAGCACACGATAGCAATCTTCAACTGTCTCTACTACCACCCTAAAAGCCACAATATCCGAAAGCTGATCCAGACCAACATCCTTTTGCTTCATTTTCATCCAGGTGGAATACGGTGTTTTTCTACGACCATATACTTCGGCCTTGGTCCCATCGGTGCGTGCCGTCTTCTTGATCTCTGCAACTATTCGCTTAACGAAATTTTCTTTACCACTCTCAATGCTTTTAAAACGATTTAAAATAGACTCTCTAATTTCAGGATTCAGCACCCTAAAGCAAATATCCTGCAGTTCAATCTTAATCTTCTGAATACCGATTCTCTCAGCTAATGGCGCATATATTTCCATAGTCTCAAGAGCAATACGCTCTCTTTTCTCAGGCTTACTAATAAAATCAATAGTGCGCATATTATGCAATCGATCGGCTAATTTAATAAGCAAAACTCTTATGTCATTACTCATGGCCAGCAGAAGTTTTCTGAAATTTTCAGCCTGCCGAACGTTATCAGGCTTGAACTCAATTTTCGTAAGTTTAGTAACTCCATCTACCAGCTTTGCAACTTCCGGGCTGAAATGCTGTTCAATTTCCTGAAATGTAAGATCAGTATCTTCAATAGTATCATGCAAAATTGCTGTCACAATTGAGTCAGAATCCAGACGCATTTCTGCAATAATTTCTGCTACTTGCAATGGATGGTAATAATAAGGATCTCCTGATGCACGTTTTTGTGAACCATGATATTTCACAGCAAACTCAATAGCTTTGCGAACCATTACCTCATCAAGCTTAATGCCACAAGACTTATATTTATCAATGACTTCTTGATGATCCACGAACAGTCCTTCTTTATAATCAAATTTTCTTTACCTGAAAATAATAACTTTTTAACCGAGAAATTTCAACCTAAACTGCGATTAAATCATTAGAGCAAAAAGCTGCTAGCAGCAGGTATATAGAGAAGAGCAAAGATCATTGCCAGCACGGTCGCTGTTGCCATTTCTTCGGAGTATAGATTAAACAAAGATGAAAATAGAATGGTACTGCTTGCCAAAGGCATTATACATAGAAGCTGCAGAACATTGTAATAGCTGGCACCATACCAACCAAAAAACAGCTGATCGAGTATAATAAACAAATTAAATGCTAATGGATATAATACGAACTTACTAAAAAAAGCCGAGCCAATAAACTTATAATTAAACTTAAATTCATTAACACAGGACAGCGCTAACCCAATCAACATCATACCAAGAATAGAGAATGTTCCACGCATATCCTTCACAAATTCATCCAAAAAATCCGGCAATGTAAAATCACTTAAGCCGATTGTACAGCCAAGAATAAAGGCACTAAAAATAGGAAGTTTAACCATTTTTAGTAAAGTTTCATAGATTGTGGATTGACTTCGCGCACAAAAGTAAAAACCAACCAGAACTTCATAAATAGCAACACCAATACTTGCTAAAACAAATATGCCCAGGCTATGCTCATCAAAAATCGCGGCAGCAATCGGAATCCCTAGATAACTGCTATTACACGTCCCTGCAGAAAAAGCTAGAATGTTCGGCCGAAGATCCTTCCATAGTTTGCAGTTAAACCAATACGCAAAACAGGCAAGACTGGAAGTAATTACGAACGTTATGAGAGTAATACCAAAATCGCTAAATTTTAGGCTAGCACTAGCCGGAATTGCAAAATACACAATGGGAGTGATAAAATAAAATAATAAAGCTGCGATTCCATCCTTCTTGACCTCAGCAAATTTACCGGCCAAAAAGCCCAGTAAGACTGAAAGTAATGAGCTAAAAATTTTAAAGAAAGTGATACTAAATATTGCCATATCTTTTGGTACACGCAGAATAACAAACGAACTTGCTACCCTGGCAAAAATATTAACGCATCTCAAGCCCAGTGAACTTAGGTATAAGTTTAAGAACTTATTTGTCTTCTTCTGTAATATTATCAGAGAAATCAGGCTCAGCCTCTGTCCCAAGTCCGGATTCATCTGCTGAAAACATATCATCTTCATTACCTGCTGAGTAATCTACTTCCTCAACAATAGATTCCTGCGCCTCTGCGTAAAGATTTTCTTCCGGAACTTCGTCTACTTTGTTATTTTGCTGCAGGCCGGCAATTTGTGATTCTCTTAAAACATCAACATCGATATTACTGGTTGCTATTTCACGCAGGGCAATAACCGGATTTTTGTCATTATTACGATCAATCGTCAAAGGCGCTCCAGAAGCAATGTTTTTTGCTCTCTCAGCAGCCAATATAACTAGCTCAAATCTGTTAGGAATTTCTTCAACACAATCTTCAACTGTTACTCTTGCCATTCTGAATCACCCGATATATTACTTAAAAATTTAGACGTCATGATATAGTATAAGTAAATTTTTTGCAAGATACAAAATATATATTCTCCTAGCACCTCTTCCCCTTATTCCTGTATCATCACTGCAAAGATGCATAACAACCGTAAGCAGTAACAACTCATAAAATGTTTTGATGCTTTGAAACGTTGGAATAGATTGCCGCGGCCTTCATACAGGCCTCGCAATGACGGAATCCCTTAATGAAGGCCTCGCAATAACGTTTTTTTCATCACTCACAATAAAAGAGCGAATAAAATAATCTTGAAAAAGCTCGTCACCTACGAGCGTAGCTCAGCAATCCATTATGCTGTGTCCCAAAAAAGGTCGTCCCTTTCCAAAGAACTTGGAGCGCTAGCGACTGTGGCAATTGAAGATTCAACGATTTTGTCATTGCGAGCGCAGGCGCGGCAATTTAATGAAAATTCAACAGTTCCGTCATTGCAAGCGTGAGCGCGGCAATCCACTTAAAAATCCTTAAAACCCAGGAGTTCTCTTCCTTATGGTTGTGCTTTTTATACCACAGCAACAAAAAACATAAGGTTAATGTCGGTTAATTCTTGCCTTTCTTGTGTATGTGATGCTACGATCGCCAGCGTAATTGGCTGTTCTATTCACGTCAAGATAAACGACAATCATTAAACCAAATAGGAACGAACTCATGGTAAAAAAATCAAATTTTCTTAAAAATCTACTAACGACAGCTTCTGTACTGGCAGTGACTGCAAGTGCTGGAAGTGCTATGGCAGAGCAAAAGCAAAATATCGATGGCGCAGTTGCTACTCTTGCAAATGGTGGAGGCAGTGCAAATGTAGCGACCCCTGCTGCACCTGCTGCTGCTATTAATTTTGCCAACGGCGATGATTTTCGCTTTGTAAGTGCGCATGCATTAAACACTGGAGGCGCTGTCACCATAGGTACTATTGATCTAAATGGCAAAGCTGCTGGACCTTTTACCATTGCACATAACGTGACTTTAACTTCGGTAATTGATTCTGCTGGGAACAACAAACTTGCAACAACAATTAATAATGGTCAGACTTTGACATTAAACGGAGCAAACCTTAGTGGTCTGGGGAATTTAACTCTTGGCTCAGGGGCTGGTGGACTCGGTACACTTGACATTACTGCCAATAATGCAAGCCTTGGAGGCAATATAGACTCGTTTGTAGGTGCTAATGCCGGTGTGATTAATGTCAACGCTGCAAACGTTGTCTTTAATGGCTTTATAGGTAATACTAACGCAATAGGTAAGTTGGACATTAAAGCCGGTAAAAGCGCAACACTTGCCAAGACAGGTGATAACAAAATTGATGCAGTACTGATTGGTGATGGTTCTACATTCAATATCGCAGCCGGTGCAAACATCGCATCTGCTACAATTGATAGTGATGCTGCTAACAAGGGAATATTGAGATTTGCAGGCGCTTCAACTGCTGCTATTACTAAATTGGGTAATGCAAACTCACTGGAAACTGTAGAAATCGGTAGCGGTACTGTTGATTTCTCAACCACGACTGATTATAAAGCAACTAAAACACATTTGACCGGTGCTAATTCTGTGATTCAATTCTCAGCTGTTGCAAATTCTGAAACTGATTTTACAACTGCCGTCAATGGTGAAGGTAAATTAATTTTTGCTCATAACCATGAACTAAAAGGAAATATTGGTGCAGCTGGTGCAGCTATCGGCACAGTGCAGGTAAATGATGGTAAGACTTTAGAAATTTTGAAAGATGACGGCAAATTATATGCAAATGCGGTTACAAGTACCGGTAACACAAGTAACTTGGAAATTCAAGGCGAAAACTTTGAAATCCATGCGAATATCGGAACAGACGCAAATAAATTTAACAATGTCCGTCTAAAAGGTAATGTAGCTAATAATGCAACAACCTTCAAGTTAATGAACGGCAAGGCTATTTATGGTAATGTAGATATTGCTAACACTAATGCTGTGGACAATATCTTAGAGCTATATGAAGGTTCAAGCATTACAGGTAATGCAATAACTTCTAGCGCTAATAATGGTATTCTATCTGTTAAGGGTGATGCGCAAATCACCGGTGGCATTATAAAAAATGCTAATGCTGCCAATGCAGTAATAAATGAAGTTAGGTTTGATGAAGCTGCTACTCTCACTGTTACTAAGAATACAGTAGAAACAGCTAATGGTATTGACTTTATCAAGAATGGTACTTTGGCTCTTACTGAAGATGCCAACTTTAATTTCAATAAAGCTCTGGTAATTGCTAAAGATACTAATGGAACAGGTGCAATTACTGTTAATAGTGCAACTGATGGCAAAACTGTAACTCTAACAGGAGCAATTGGTGATGTAACTGTTGCAGACCAAGCTCTGAGATTACTGGAAGTAACCGGTGGTGCAGACATTGTGCTAGATGGCGGCAATGCTGCTATTAAGAGAATTAATATTGGTTCTCAGGATGTAGAGCTAAAATTAAGCCAGGCAAATGGTGAATATCTAATCAATGACTTCTCCCACGAAGCTGGTAAAGGTACATTAAATGTTGGTGCTAACTTAACTCTAAAAACAGGTACAAATCTTGGTAATGTTTTAGCTGCTATTAATGTTAACAATAATACTCTAACTGTCGGTGATGGTGTAAACCTATCTGCTACAGATGGTATCAAAAATACTGCTGCCGGTAATGGTAAATTAGTTTTCGAAGGTAGTGCTACTGTTTCAGGAGTTGTTGGATCAAACCATACATTTGGTGACGTTAGTGTTGAAGGAAAAGGTAGCAAAGTTGATTTCCTAAACAAATTTAATTCATCAAAGGCTCTAACAATCTCTGATAGTGCAACTGCAACTTTAAGAGGCGAAGTTGCTGCTGCTGAAATTAACGGTGCTGGTGCTAATGAAGGTACAGTAAGATTCTTCAATGAAACAGAGCTTAAAGATAAAACTGCAATAACAGCTAAAATCGGTGATGCCGGTAATGCACTAAATACTGTTGTACTGGGTGGCGAAAACATTACATTTGGTGATGCTATATTCAATACAAAGAATTTAAGCTTCTCAGCAGCAGACAATGAACTCACAGCAACTTTCACTAAACTTGCTCAAGATTCATTACAGAATACTACAATCACTACTGACTCGAAAACTAGAGGACACAATATTGTCCTAAGTAATCAGGATCAAACCTTCGATAAATCTGTCGGTAGCGTAGACAATAAATTCGGTAATTTTACCTTTGGCGGTGACAATACTATAACTGTGAACCATGCTGACTTCTATGCAGGAATTGTAACAGAAACAAATCAAAAAGGTACTGTTGTATTAAATGCTGTAAATGGAAATGTTCTAAACTTGGGTAACGCAAAAAACGAACTGAATGCTGTAACCTTTGATAGTAATAATACCACTGTTCATGAAGGTGTATGGTCTCAAACTATTGTAGTTAATGCAAATAAAGGAGCTATATTTAAGGATGTTGTTGCATCATCTAAAGGTTTAACACTAAATGCAGGTTCAACAGCATTGTTTGATGGTTCAAACGCCAAACTGGACACTAACATATTGGCTAATGCAATTGGTGATGGAACTGTAGAATTTAATGATACAACTACAATTTCTAATACTATCGGTACAGCAGTCACACAGGTAGGTACTATTAAATTCACAGGCACTGAAACTGCTAATATAGCAAATGTTGGAGCAAGTTTGTTTGCTAATAACATTAATGTCGGTGCTCAAACATTCAGAGCAACTGATAGCATTGAACTAGGCGGTACTACGGTCTTCAATGATGGATCTACTATTGATCTTGGCTCTAACAACATTACGCTTAAAAATGGTAATTCCAGATTTGCAGGCACTGTAACTGTTAAGTCAACATTAAATAGTAGTGATGGCCAAATTGGTCAGTTCATCATCGATGGTAAAGGTAAAGCGGCGACAATTAATCCAACAAATGCTACTGCAGTAAATATATTTATTACCGATAATGCGGACCTTCCTACTCAGGATAAGGATTATGAATTGTTTGCTAGTGCTAATGGAGGTAATATAACTAACATTACTGATGGAACAGTGAGCGGTTCAAATAGATTTATAAACTGGTCACGTAACGACAATACATTGACTCGTAAAAATAATGCCGTAGCTGCAATTACTGCTGATATAGGTAAAACCAACCCAGCTTTGCTTGCAGATGCTGTTAAGTATGGTAATGCAAACAATACAGGTGATGCTAAAGCATTTACAAATGATATATCAAAAGTAAAATCTGCTGAAGTTAAGGAAGCTATGCAACGTATAACTAATACTACTGCTATCCAAGCACCAAAAGTTGTTGCAGCAGTTGAGGAAGCTACAAATGCTGTTATCAGCAGCAGAATGGGTGTACTTTCGAATCACCCTCTAGCCGGCAGACAATTTGCATCATCTAGTAGTTCCGGTATTGCTGCCGGTGATGATCACACAATATATGGTGCCTGGGTAAGTCCGTTCTACAACAATACAACTCAGAAAGAGCTAAAAGGTACGGCAGGCTTTAAATCTAGTTCTTATGGTGTAACAATCGGTTTTGATACTCAGGCTAATGCAGACCTGACTGTTGGTATTGCCGGTTCTTATGTAAAAACTGATATGAAGCATAAAAACTTTAAATCCGGTGATAAAACAAAAGCTGATTCTTTCCTGTTTAGCCTTTATGGTATCCAGCAACTATCCAATGATTGGTTCCTGCAAGGTCATACATCATTCTCAACCAGCAGAATCAAAAACACTGAGAAGCGTCTTACTTCTACAGGTAATGAAACAGCTAAAGGTAACTTTGATACTACTTCTTTCACAGCTGAATTGCTTACAGGTTATAACTACATGATGGCTGATGCAGTTGTGACTCCATTAGTAGGTGCCAGCTTCACCAGGGTCAATGATGGTGGATATAAAGAAACCGGTACAACAAACCAGAATCTAAATATCACAAGAAAAGCTAAAAACAGATTTGAAGCTATTCTTGGCCTAAGAGCACAAATGACAACTCCTATGGAAGGAATCGATGTGACTCCTGAAATACATGCTTTTGTTAAACATAATTTGATTGGTAAAGATGCTAAAGTGACTGCTAAACATAGTGGTTTGGTAGATCAGTTAACACCTAAATCTGCAAAAGCTCAAAGAACAACATTCAATGTTGGTTTCGGAGTAAATGCAATATCTGGTATGTATGAATATGGTGCCGGTTATGATCTACACGTAGCTGAAAAATCACTAGGTCATCAAGGTACTATAAAAGTTCGTCTGAACTTCTAGTAATCCAGGATTAATTGGTAGAATCTTTCTGCCAACTAGACGACTTAAGCTATTTATAAAAAGAACCTCTGAAAGTATCAATTCGGAGGTTTTTTTATGACTAAAACAACTGACAAAAATTAAAAGTAACTGATATTAATTGGCTTAGATAATACTAGGTCTAAGAACAGGATGGGTCGCCCAATCCACTGTTGCTGGCAGCATGTACAGTAAATAGCCCTCCATTGCCAAATCCTTTAAGATGGCAGTTTAATAAAAAGCAATATTATTACTGGCATAGACAGGTCACGATTATTTCATAATCTCTTTTAACTTATTGAAAACGCCTTTAGCATGACCTGCTACCGACACTTTTGGCCAAATATATGCAATTTTTCCTTGCGGGTCGATTAGAAAAGTTGCTCTACTAATACCCATATATTTCTTTCCAAACATGGATTTCTGTACCCAAACACCATAATCTTTACAAAGTTTGCCTTCTATATCAGCTCCAAGCGCAAATTGTAAATCATATTTGCTACGAAATTTGTCGTGCGAACTAATATTATCTTTTGATATACCGATTATCTCTGCACCTAAATCAGCAAATTCAGCTAATAATGAGTTGAAATCTTTTGCCTCAACAGTACAGCCGGGAGTACTGTCTTTCGGATAAAAATATAACACAACAAACTTACCCTGCAATTCTTCAAGCGTCAAAGATTCATTTTCTGCTATTGCAATAGAAAATTCCGGAGCTTTATCCCCTACTACTAATTTACTCATTATACCCTCTTTTTATTTAACAAATCCTGCTTCAACCTAAATTTATTATCTTTATTTATGATTACTCTGTAAATCTGCAAATTTTCCAGCACTCTTTGCACATAGTTCCTAGTTTCATAGTAAGGAATGAGTTCTAGCCAATCAAGCACATCTCTCGAATTTTTCATTTTTCTGGGATCGCCATAAATTTTCAACCATTTATCTACATTATGCGGACCACCATTATAAGCTGCTATAGCCAAGATATAAGAACCATCATAATCTTCAACCATTTGTTTAAGATGGTTACTACCTAATTTCATATTATATACAGGATCGGTAGTTAACTTTGAAATGCGACAGTGAGTAACAATTTTTTCAGCCACATCACAAGCAGTTTCCTTAATAAGTTGCATTAATCCTCTTGCCTGAGCGCTACTAATTGCATGCTGATCGAAAACTGATTCCTGCCTGATTATACTGTATGTTAAAGGTGTCTCTATTGGTAAATGATTCACACTATATGGGGTCGGATAAGCATGCTTTTTGATAAAAACATGTTTTTGCAGTGCATGTTTAGCCATCCATGCCTTATGATGTACATTGTTCAAGTCACTGAAGCTACCTGCAACGCTTAAAATGTCAACATCGCTGGAAGCCTTATTCACCACCGATTTAATGTATGTTTGACTTAAAGCATTTGAACCATATTGAGAAATTATCTGAGCTGCTCGCATTATATCATTTTTCTTCGCATAAACTAACGCAGAACTTTTATGCTTAGCTAAATCTACATCCGCCGGCAGTAATATTCTTTCTCTACCCAGCTCTATTGCTGCCATTTGGCCATAAAAAGTATATGGATACTTGGAAGCCGCCATATTATATAATCTATCCGCTTTTTCTTTCTCCCGATTCGCCTCATACACTCTTCCCAACCAATATGTACCCCTGGATTTACTAATGGGTGTCTTTACTATGCGGTTGAAATTGCGAAAATGCCTTAATGCCAGTTTTGATTTATTTAAAAATCTCAAAGCCAACCAACCAGAGAGAAATTCTGCATCACTCTTGTTACCGGCACTCGTAGTAAAATGGCTACTTGCGACCTTGTATGCATCACGATATTTTTTCTTCTCAATAAACTCTCGTACCAAATATGATTGAATATTCCAAAACTGATCTGCATAGTCTTTATCAGTCTCTACGGTTCTAATAAGTCTTATAATTTCAGCACTGGATGGCAAATCTCTTTTCCGAGAATCCAGATATTTATGAATTAAGCCTGGCGTATAATATTTTTTTGAAACCCTTTTAAATAAAATTCTGGCATTTTTTTGCTTTTTAATAAGTGCAATTTGAGCCTCAAAGGATTTTTTATAGCCGGTATTTACCAAATATAAGCTATTCTGAGCAGCAGATATCTCTTCATTCCACAAATGATTATCAATTTTCTTCACATGATTTTCGACAGTGAGATAGCTCTTAAATCTGTTGTGGTAACCTTTTTGATCTGAAACTGAAAAATTTCCGTGATGCCAACCATTTTTAATAATAGCTGTTAATTCCTCAGGGTTTTTAATCAATGCGCTACTTGCAAGCGCATAATATTTGTGTCCTTTGCCGGTCACCGGCGCATTATCTTTAAACCATTTTGCTATAAGTTGTTTATCAGTGTCGTCATCCATGCAACTTTCGGCTCGAAGGCGCAGTAAATGACTCTGCGGCCAATATGGATTCTGCTGCAGAAATCCTATTATCTCTTCAAAATTATTATCTTGATGCTTGCTATCCAAATATTGCTGTGACAACACTATTTTTTTCAATACTGGATCGCCAGTCTTTACAGCCAGATTATATGAACTCTGCCAATTTTTTTGCTTCATCAAACCAAACACTTTTGAAGTATTATTTTCTTGTGCAGAAGACTGCCCGGCAAATAACAATATCATCAAAACAATTGACAGTAATGAAAGAATTCTCATAATCAGATTATCTGAAATTTTATGGCGTAAACTAATATGAATAGAGCATTTATCTTCCCCGGTCAAGGATCACAGAACATTGGTATGGGTAAAGATTTCCATGACTTGCAGCCAATTGCAAAGCAGGTATTTCAGTGCGTAGATGACACGCTCGGATATGCGCTCAGCGATACTATTTTCAACGGACCTGCTGAAAAACTAGCTATCACAACAAATACACAACCTGCTCTAATGGCAACATCTATCGCTACCTTAAAGGTTTTGCAGAAGGAGTCCGGTAAAAAAATAAATGAATTATGTAAAGTAGTCGCTGGCCATTCCCTTGGTGAATATAGCGCTCTTTGCGCGGCAGGCTCACTAACACTGGAAGATACCACTAAATTACTGCAAGTAAGAGCATCTTCAATGCAGAAAGCTTCTCCGCAAGGCGAAGGCTCAATGGCAGCCTGCATTGGTATTTCTCAAATTATTCTGCAAAAAATGCTAAATGATTTAATAGATGAAGGAGTATGTCAAATCGCTAATGATAATGTTGAAGGACAAATAGTCATTAGTGGCCATGAATATAATATTGACCGGATTATCGCAACTCTGAAAGATACCGGTCATAAAGCAATCAAACTAAATGTAAGCGCACCTTTCCACTCAAATCTTATTAAAAACGCTGAAACTGCAATGCACGCAGCACTAGAGAATACAAAATTCGCTCCGCTACAGGTGCCACTTATTGCTAACGTTTCAGCTGATCTAGTCACTGATACCAGGCAGATTAAAAAGAATCTTATCACCCAAATATGTGGCACTGTTCGTTGGCGAGAAACTATGAATAAATTAGCAGACATGGGAATCTATGAGCTTGTTGAAATTGGTTCAGGACGTGTGCTGACCGGCCTTGCTAAAAAATCTCCACATGATTTCACAGTTCATAACATTGCTTCCATGCAGGATTTATCAGAGTTTTTAAAGAAGACCTAGACAGATACCCAATTATCATAATATTCTTAAACTCCCAAACACCAACGCATCAAATGAACTAACAGCATCGCTATTCCCCTGCAGTAACTCAAATATCTTAAAATTCACCTGAAGATAAAAAAAGAAAAAATGGAAATTTTTACTAGACAGTTGTTTTACCTGATGTTAGCATCAACCTATGGTATAGTTATTAGCTTACACTATACTTAAAGTTGATTATCTAATTCTTCTCATTTAGATAATCAATCTCTGTGGTTTTTTTTAAAATTATGAGAAATTAGGGAGAAGAAACGACTAGATTACATTTACCTTTCCTAGATTTAGTTACAACAACCTCTAGTGTTTCTTCTCCATCATTATTTATTATAATCAAGAAAGCTTGTCTACAATTTTGTCTGCACTCAGGCCAAAATGTTGATATAACTCGGCAGCCGGCGCAGAAGCTCCAAAGCTATCAATACCAAAAAACAACCCATCACTGCCAATAATTCTATGCCACCCGAAGCTACTTGCAGCCTCAATAGCGGCTAAAAGCTTGGCACCCCCTTTGAGTTCCGCTAAATATTCAGCCCCTTGCCTATACAGCAAATCAATACATGGAACTGAGCAAATACGCACTGACTTACCTTGTGATTCAAGTTTTTTTTGTACTCCGCTTGCTATACCAACTTCAGAACCGGTAGCAAAAATTGTAATGTCAATATTTGCTGTATTGTTTGCCTCTGAAATCACGTATCCACCTCTTGCTGATAAATTTTGCTTGAATATTTCTCTAATTTGTGGAACGGATTGTCTTGATAACACAATCATCGAAGGTCTCTTCTTATTGGCAAATGCAATTTCATAACACTCTTTAACTTCCATAAAATCGGCAGGTCTAAAGACATCTATATTCGGCATTGCCCGGAAGGAAGCCAGATGCTCTATTGGCTGATGAGTTGAACCATCTTCACCGACACCTATTGAATCATGCGTCATAACATATATAACCGGCAATCCCATAAGGGCTGATAAACGCACAGATGGACGCATATAGTCGGAAAAGACAAAAAATGTCCCTCCAACCGGCGTAAAAGAAGATAGCGCAAGACCATTCATCACCGCAGCCATAGCATTCTCACGAACCCCATAATGGATAAAATTACCGCTAAAATCTTCGGCAGTAATCGACTTACATTCAGGGTTTTTAAGTCCATTGGAGCCGGCAAGGTCAGCCGAACCGCAAAGTAACTTGTTCTCTGATTTCATTAATGCTTCTATAATTCTGCCAGATGACACACGCGTTGCTTCTGCTTTTTCTGGTATTGATATATTAGGCGGCATAACAATATCAGATTTTTCCAGATAAGTTTTTTGCTCTTTAGATAGTGTATTAAAGTTTTTTTGCCATAAATTATATTCTTCCTGACTTTTCTCCCACGCTCGTTCCCATAAAATTTTTAACTCAGGAGCTATATAAAATTCTTCTCCGGCAAACGCCATATTGTTTTTCAGGTAATTAATTTCTTCTGCCCCAAGTGGTGTTCCATGAGATTTCTCACTGCCCTCTTTATCTTTAGTACCTTTACCAATTAAAGTCCTGCACGCAATAAAACTCGGTTTATCCGAGCTTTGTGCGTCAGTTAAAGCAGTGCGAATTTGATCACAATCATGCCCATCTATTATTGCAGTATTAAAACCGAACGCATCAAATTTCTTTAAATGATCTTCAGATACTGATAAATCAGTTTTACCATCTATTGAAATACCATTATCATCAAAAAGAATGATCAAATTATTCAGATTTAAATGCCCCGCAAGCGAGGCTGCTTCATAAGAAATACCTTCCATTAAGCACCCATCACCAACGATAGCATATATTTTATAGTCACAGATTTTTGTCCCCAGCTCTGCTTGATATTTCTTCTGGGCAATCGCCATCCCTACTGCATTTGCCAACCCTTGCCCTAGCGGACCGGTTGTAGTCTCAATCGCATCAAATAATTCATATTCCGGATGTCCTGCTGCTTTTGCACCTAGTTGTCTGAAATTCTTAATGTCTTCTAAATTAAATCCTTTATAGCCGGCCAAATAAAAGAAGGAATATAGCAACATGGATCCGTGACCTGCAGATAATACAAGGCGATCACGGTTAAACCATTTGGAATCTTGAGGATTAAACTTCAAAAATTCAAAAACCAGGCCGGTCATAACTTGAGCAAATCCTAAAGGCATCCCAGGATGCCCTGATTTTGCGGCTTCAACAGCATCTGCAGATAAAATCTTTATGCAATCACTTAAGTTTTTCAACGAATGATTTTGTTTTCTCTCAAAGTGCATTATAATTTCCGGTAAAATAAGTTTTAGCAGAATACTAAACTAAATTAATCCGTATGACAACTCTACTTTCAACTCCCCTATCCTTTGCGAAAGCTCTGATCAACCATCTGTGGTTATCTATTACTTCAATCAAATTCTATGAGAATGTCTTTACCTCTTATAAGGGTTATGGTACAAAGTATATTCTAACATTATCATTTATTTCCTCTCTGGTTTGCTGCGTATTATTTCTCGAGCATGTCAACAAAATCAGGGACTATTTGACCAATAATGTAATCTCAGAAAGCGTGGTAAATATCGATCATATTATCCGCCAATTGCCTGTAATTGATTATGATGGACAAAAGATTTCTATCCAAGAAGAAACGCCGCTATTTTTATACAATTTAAATAATTACAAACTACTTGCAATAGATCCAAGTAGCAAATTAGTGCCTAGTGATAGAACTAAAATTCCAGTTATACTTGGAACTAACAAAATGATAATAAACTTAATAGATTCAGAAGGCACTGTAAGAAACACTTTCCCTATAAAATATGATCAAATATTCGGTAATCAGCCTCAAACTCTTACTGAAGAAGTCATAAAATCAAGTTTTGCTGCAATATTCGACAAAGCACCATCATTATTTATTTATCTAATTTTTCCTATCGCCACCATAATGATTTTTATCAATGCCTTGCTAGAAAAAAGTTTCATAATAATCATGGTGTATCTTATTACACGCCTGACTGCCATCAACACTTCACTAAAAACATGCATTCGAATGGTGCTTTTTGCAAGCGGTATTTTTGTATTATTGCAATTTATTATTATCTTAACCGTACCAGGTTTTAGCACTGCCTTATGGATTATTCAAACTTGGGCAAACCTTTTGATGATCTTAGGTATATTAAAAACATCCGGGAAAAATAAATTTTTCTCATTATAAAATACCCTTCTCCTTATGAATTACTGTCACAAAACAACAAAGCCGTAAAAATTTTTAAAATAAAGCTGTTTAAGGCTGTTATTAAATAATAGTTAACCTTTGACAGCTAGGCTATATAAATTGATGATAGATAATTTTAGTAATAAAAGGTATGGTTTCGTATGGCTAACTCTGAATCTGGAAGTGCTGGAACAAAAGGGTTGAATCACGGCGACAGAGAACAGTTTGATCATTTTGACAGGTTAAGTCAAGTTGACCAACAAAATCTCAATACCGATAAAATGAAAGCCACTGATAAAGAAGCAGACATTGAAGAATTGCTGGCAACTGAAGATACGACACACACTACCTCCTCAGAATTTCATGGAGGAGGATATAAAGCCGACGAATTAGACATAGACCTGGATTTATATAACCCGGATGATACAAACATACCGCCTATAGAAGAAATTGAAGATGATGCAACAACTGCACCTTTACTACAATCTGAAGCATCAGAAGAAATTGCTGCTAAGATAGATTCTGGAGACATTACCCCCGCCCCCCCAGGAATAGTGACAAAAGCAACTTCTCCTTTTGAATCACAAGCTGATGCACAGTTAAGCACGGCACAACCTGTTTCACCAACTCAAGAGTCTATACCACAAGAAATCGAAGAGCCTGAGGAAAATATTCCTGTAGAAGGAGAGCCACCAGAGTCACCGGAGCCTCCCTCTCCTCCTGAACCACCAGAACCTCCAACGCCACCGGAACCACCCATTCCTCCTGAAATGCCAGAACCTCCAACACCGCCGGAGCCGCCAGAACCACCTGAAAACCCGGATCCTGATCCTGAAAATTGTGACGACCATCCAATACCCGAACAACAGGAGAATGGTAATTATAACATTATCCCAGGAGCAGGACTGATTATTACAATTGACTCACTGGCCTCTAATGCCGGGTTCAATAACTCGTTTGGCCATTATTTCGCTGATGCAAATGGCAACCCAATATCTGGGCAAATTAACTTTGCAAATGTCAAAGATACTCTGGGAGTAGGAGAAGAAGTAACAATTCAATATGAATCTGGTGATATTCCGACCGGAGCTGTACAACTTGGATTCTTCTTGATACCAAATGGCGCTGATTTGAACCAAATTTCCGATGGTGATATTGTTACATTCCAGGATGTTGGCGGAATATGGACGCCTTTTGTAAATGGTAATCCAGTTCAGGGAGCTTCCACACCAGCATTCTTTTCAGATCAGAACCTAAATCCTGACGGAGTAGGTCACATGTCTTATACTCCTGATGGAGAACTGAGCTGGGAAGACCAGTTTGCCGGAGGTGATAACGACTTTAATGATGCAACCTTAAATGTCACAGTACAGAGCAGTACTGACGATAATGGTAGAGACGATATAATCACTGGGACATCTGGAGATGATGATATACAGGGAGGTCAAGGCGACGATGTAATATTCGGTAGCGACGGGGATGACATATTACGTGGAGGTGCTGCAAACGATATTTTAATAGGCAATAAAGGCGATGACCATCTTCTCGGGGGTAGCGGCCATGATATCTTAAAAGGTGGAGAAGGTGATGATATTTTAGAAGGAGAAGCCTGTGATGACCATTTATTTGGTGGCAAAGGTGATGATAAACTTCTCGGGGGTACGGGTGATGATAAGCTCTACGGAGGAGCAGGTAGTGATATTCTTGAAGGTAATGAAGGCGATGATCAGCTTGAAGGTAATGAGGGCGAAGACACTATCAAAGGCGGTATCGGTGATGATGTAATAGATGGTGGTGAAGGCAACGACCAGCTTGAAGGTAATGAGGGCGAAGACACTATCAAAGGCGGTATCGGTGATGATATAATAGATGGCGGTGATGGTGATGACCAGCTTGAAGGTGATGATGGCGAAGACACTATCAAAGGTGGGATTGGCGATGATGTAATAGAAGGCGGTGAAGGTGATGACCAGCTTGAAGGTAATGAAGGAGATGATACTATCAAAGGCGGAATTGGAGATGATGTAATAGATGGCGGCAGCGGTAATGACCAGCTTGAAGGTAATGATGGCGATGATACTATCAAAGGCGGTATCGGAGATGATGTAATAGAAGGCGGTGAAGGCGATGACCAGCTTGAAGGTAATGATGGCGATGATACTATCAAAGGTGGCAAAGGTAAGGACATCTTGGAAGGCCAGGCAGGTAATGATTTACTTATTGGTGGTGAAGGCGACGATTTACTGGTTGGAGATCGTGATACGAACCATGTACCGGCTCCATCTCAACTTCCAAATGGGAATTATGATATTTCAGGCAAAACAGGCTTTTCAGTAACCCTGGATTCCATATCTTCAACTGCAATTCTTGAGAACTCCTTTGGTGTGTACTTTGTAGATGATTCCGGTAATCCGATTTCCGGTGTTGTTAATTTTGCAAATGTCCAGGACACTCTTGGTGTTGGTGACCCGGTAACAATAAATTTTGCAGCTGATGATATCCCCGTCGGAGCCATACAGTTAGGATTTTTTATAATACCGGATGGATACGGCCTTAATCCGACCCTTGCAAATGGTGATAATGTTACTTTTGTACAAAATAATGAAGGGGAATGGGCTGCTTTCCTGAATGGTAATGAACTTCAAGGGGATCAAGGAGCTCCTGCTTACTTCTCCGATCAACATTTAAACCCTGACAATCTTGATCATATGACCAGTACTGACCAAGGACAAATTCAAGTTGGTTTTGAGGATTTACTAGGCGGCGGTGACAATGACTTTGATGATGCTGTAGTTAATGTAACAGTAGAAGGATTTGATCCAGACAGAGAAGAAAATAATGATACGCTACTTGGCGGCAAAGGTGATGATACTCTTAAAGGTGGAGCCGGAGACGATATCCTGGAAGGTGGCGAAGGCGACGATAATATCTCGGGTGGAACCGGAAATGATATAGCAATATTCCAGGGTGCTTATAACGAATATAATATTACAAAGAATGATGATGGCTCATTCACTGTTGAAGATAAAATTGCAGGCAGGGATGGGACAGATATTGTAGATCAGGTCGAAATTTTCCAGTTTAGTGATAGAAGTATGGCAACTAGTGAAATAATAAATTCTGGAGAACCTTTTATAATTGAGGAATCTTCTGACTTTTCAGGTTGGAGCGATAATAGAACCTCAACCTTAAATCAAGACGGCATCGGTGAATTTTTAGGCAGACAGGGAGATTCTGATGGTGAGCAAGTGCTGCATAAAACTTTTGATATATCAGATGCCGGTAATACAATCACAATCGAATTTGATATGCTTGAAATCGACGATTGGGAAAGCACAGGCAATAGTGCTGATGATTTTGTGGTCTTCGTCAATGATCAACCGGTCTTAATAAGACAGTTTGATGCAAATATCGATGATGGGGAACAAAATCCAGATGGATTAGAAAATCTGGGATTTGGCAACCAAAATGACGAAATACATCATATAAAATTTGATTTCAACATGAATGAAAACGGCTCTCTTACACTCTTAAACCCTGACGGATCTGAAAGTAGTACTGTTATTAATGCATTACCAGATACTTCAACTCTAAAACTGGGGTTCGGTGCAGATATGTCTACCGGCATCAGCAACGAATCATGGGGTATAGACAATGTCAAAATATCGAGCAATTTATCCTCTAGCAGTGATAATGGTAAAGATTTTTCAAACAGTGAAGTTGTAGCTGATGATACAGACGATTGGATAGAGGCAATATCTAATGGTAATAATTTGGTAGATAGTAATCCAAGCAACTGGTTAGAGGACATAGATCGAGAATCACATGAACATTCTGACCCTTCTGATCATTCTAACGAATTTAAGGACGATGAAGAAAGTGCTTCTAATGATGATGATTCGGATGACTCCGAACTTCCACAGGCAATTTAATACCTAAAAACAACCAGTAGTTTTTAGGTCGCGCAAGAGGAATTTGTTAGGGATTAATACAATTTTTAATTGCCTTTTATAGTGTAAAACTATATCAAAAGATTACCAGCCTATAAATGGAATGGAATAGTTATGGATCTAATAGATAAATTCAACTTAGACGACCCGCCCTGTAAAACCAGGTTAAGAAAGTCAGAGTTGGTTATAGCGACTATAGCCATTAATTTGCTCTCACTAGCGCTACCAATCATGGTATTACAAATATATGACCGCATAATGACCAACCATAGCGAGAGTACTTTATCAGTGCTGGCAATTGGGGTTTGTCTTGCTATCCTGTTTGAAGCAATATTAAGAATTGCTAGAGCATATACAACCGGTTGGACTGGTATGGTGTACGAGTATACTATGGCAGCAAATGCCATGCGCCAATATATTAACGCCGATCCGGCAAGACTAAAGATTGAAGGAGCAGGAAAGCAAATTCAGAATTTAGGAGCATTTAGTAAACTTAGGGATTTTTACGGCGGTCAAACGCTAGTTACCATCGTGGATATACCATTTGCTCTAATGTTTCTGGTGTTAATTTCATATTTAACCGGAAAGCTGGCTTTTGTTCCATTGACTTTGATTATAATCTTCACGTGCATCACATGGTTTATGGGTAATAGATTGATGCGTGCCCTGCAGGTACAGGATAAAAATGACGATAGAAGATATAATTTTATTATAGAAACACTGCAGGGCATCCATTCCATAAAGTCTTATGGCATTGAATCTGTATTTCAAAGACGTTATGAACGTTTAGAAGAAGATTCTAGCCTGAGTAGTTATAATACTTCGCTTATCAGTACAGAAGGTTATACTTTCGGAGTGTTTTTTAATGAAATAATGGTGATTTCTGTTGTCACTTTTGGCGCTCCAATGGTTATTAACGGTGAACTTACGACCGGTGCATTAATTGCAACTATACTTTTGTCTGGAAGACTAATGCAGCCAATACAAAAAGCACTGTTCTTATGGACTCAATTCCAGGATTATCGAATAGCCTCCTCAAAAGCTGAGGATATGTTCTCTATCCCTCAAATTGATCGATCAACAACCGATACAGAGCGGCAAAAACTAGGACATATTAAATTAAACAATGTAGGATTCGGTTATGGTGAAAAAATAGTTTTTAGTAATATCAATTTAGAACTTAATATACCCGATGTAATTGCAATCCATGGACCAAGCGATGCTGGAAAATCAACCTTATTACGCCTCATCGCCGGCATTTCTGAACCTTCCACTGGAGAAGTTATCATAGACGGTATTAAATCCAGCACACTGATTTCTGAAGATTTAGTACATCATGTCGGTTTTATCGCTGCTGAAAATACTATGTTTCAAGGAACCATAATGGAAAATCTTACCGCCTTTGATGATACAAAAGAAGAGCAGGCAATAGAGCTTGCACACCTGCTAAGTATTGATAAAGAGGTAGATGTCCTGCCACAGGGTTACGAAACAAAAATCAATGATGGTTTTGTAGATACTATAGCACCAGGTATAAAACAGCGTATAGCTATTGTCAGGGTACTTCTGAACAAACCAAAAATCATTTTGTTTAACAATGCAGATAAGGGTCTAGATAAGGAAGGATATAATCACCTGATAAAACTTCTTACTATGCTCAAAGGTAGCGTAACAATGATTCTTACCACAGATGATCATAATATAAGCAAACTCGCAGATAGAAACTTTCTCCTAAAAGATGGAGAACTAGCTGAGGTACAAAATGTTGATAGTAGTATCTTTGAAGTTCAACCATACAAAGAGCTTAAAATATGACATATTCAACCGCAGACGCAGAAATAGTGGCAAAAGAAGGTCATGTTAACCATATAGATACTGATCAAATTGATTCACTATTAGAATTATTTGACATGCACAACCTGATGCCACATCTGTCAAAACACGAGCATGTGTTTGCCACATCACTTGCCATGTTAGTTACTTCCCTGCATTGGAGTGGTAATGCACGTCACCTGTTTGAGTCACTTCCATATATCAGGGGTAGAGAAATTGACCTTCTTGATATCTTAAACACCATGGCAAATCTTGGCTTTACAAGTCATGAAATGTACATGAATTTACGAGATGTAGATGACAGGCTTATGCCTTGTATGTTTATTCCTAATAAAAAAGGTGCTGCCCCGCTAGTATTACTTGGCAAAAAGGATGGCATTATTACAGCGTTCAATAGCAGAAAAAAACAGAAGATAGAGTTCCAGGCCAAGAGCGTAAAGGGTAATGTCTATTTCTTTGAACGCATGAATCCGGAAAAAATAGAAGAAGAAAAGCAAAATAAACAATCTGCCGGCGTAAACTGGTTCAGCATGATTTTTGCCCGCTTTCGTCCAGTGATACATGAAATCGTTTTAGCTAGTATATTCATCAACATACTGGCTCTTGCAATGCCCATATTTATTATGTCCATTTATGATAAAGTGATTGGTGCCGGATCAACCACAACCCTAAAACACCTGGTTTTAGGCGTTGGAATTGCTGTCTTTGCAGAATCTGTCTTACGGATGATCCGACTAAAATCAGTAGTATGGCTTGGTGTCAGGCTTGACAATATTGTAAGTAATACAATTTTTGAACGCTTACTGTTTATGAAAGCCGTATATACAGAAGGTGCATCAATTTCAGCTCAAATATCACGTATCAAATCTTTTGAATCAGTACGAAAATTTTTCACGGGGCCTCTCTTTTCTGTAATAGTTGAATTGCCATTTACCTTCATATTACTACTGACCATCTGGCTTTTAACAGGACCACTTGTTTATATACCAATAGTTGTTGTAGGATTATTTTCACTGATGCTTTATTATTATCAATCAAAGCTTCGTTTAGCAATGCATGCTGCGGCCAGAGCCAGCTCATATCGTCAACAACATGGAATGGAAACTTTTATCAAAATGCACGCTTTGCATCATAATGGTATGGCAAAAAACTGGTGGATAAAATACAAAGAAAAACTTAGCCAATCATCCAGAGCCAGTTTCCATACAAACATGATCTCGTCAATTATTGATACCGCTGCCCATGCTATTTCAATCGCTTCTGGTGTGGCGGTTGTCAGCTTTGGGGTTCACCTCATTTGGGATGGAAGCATTACCATAGGTGCGTTAGTAGCTACCATGATCTTAATCTGGAGGATTCTAGGGCCTCTGCAAACACTATGTTCCATGCTACCTAGAATGGAACAACTAAGTAATAGTATAGACCAGATTAATCGTCTGACTAATATTGAAATTGAACGACAACCAGCAGTTCTAAAAAGGCCAATTGAACACCTGGAAGGAAATATACAATTAACAAACGTTGGCCTTCGTTACAGTACAGAAATAGAACCGATATTTGTTGGCCTGGATATAGATGTACGGCCCGGAGAAATCATTGCAGTTACAGGAGTTAATGGCTCGGGAAAAAGTTCTCTGCTTAAGTTAATAAACGGCCTATATCGACCTCAAACAGGCACTATCCGAATAGACGGAACCAATATCAAACAGCTGGAACCCATAGAACTACGCAATTATATTGCTTATCTTCCACAAATGCCTAACTTCTTTAAAGGCACTATTAAAGATAATTTATTGCTCGTAAATCCGCTAGCTACCAATAAAGACATTATGACTGCTCTTGAAAAAGCTACAGCAATGGATGAAATTGAAGCACTTGAAAAAGGGGTTGAAACAGTGATTCAAGGTAATAATCCCTCTCTACCCTCAGGATTTATATATACATTAAATTTAGCGAGGGTCTATTTAAAAGAAAGTAATATTTTACTCTTAGATGAGCTTCCAAATGCTTCACTTAATGAGGATGCAGGAATGGCCTATAGGCAACTTATTACAGACGCAAAAGGTAAAAAAACCGTGTTTTTTATCAGTCAACGAGATGATTATCTAAAACTTGCAGACCGAGTGATTGTATTTCGTCCTGGAAATAGACCTGCAATTATGAAATCAGATGAATTTATCAATAAGTATGAGCAATATTAAATGTTAAAATCACTAAACAAACTCTTGTCAGGGAAGAAAGACTCCTATTCAAAAATAGATCAACTTCGCTATCTGTCGCAATCAGCACTAATCGAAGAAACAACAGCTCCCTATATGGTGCGCACTACCTTGTTTATGATTAGTGTAATTATCATAACGCTTATTGTATGGGCTGGATTTACCAATGTTGAAGAAATTGCTAATACCCAAGGTGAAGTTATTCCAAGCAAATATGTTCAGTCAATTCAACATCTTGAAGGAGGTATCATCTCTGAGATAAAAGTTGTTGAAGGTGAACTGGTTGATGCCGGGCAAACAATTATTGTGCTTGATGGAACTGCCGTTAAACAGGATTTATCAGCTCTAAAGGCCAGAAAATTATCTCTGGACTATCAAGCTCTAAGGCTAAGGTCTTTTATCAATAGTACTACACCTAACTTTAATGAAATAGAAGGCGATAATGCTAATGCGGCACTAGTACAAGAACAGATGCAATCTTTTGAGAGCATGATAAATGCCAAAAACCATGAAAAAGATGTGATCACCGAACAAATAACTCAAAAGGAATCAGCCCTATCTGGTTTAATGGATAAACAGATCACATTAAAAAACAGTATGCGGCTTGTAAAAGAAGAAATGGATCTGAAGCAGCAACTCAACAAGAAAGGACACTTAAGCAAGTTTAAATTTCTACAGATTCAGAAACAGTTTAACGAAATCAAAGGTGAGTTTCAGGAAAATGAATTTGAGGTAACGCAAGCACAAATTGCAATCGCAGAATTTAAAAACCGACTGGAATCACTGGAGGCTAATTTTATTGATGATGCTTATCAGGAACTTAACGTTGTAGATGGTAATATTGCTCAAATTGAGGAAAATATTGAAAAACTTGAAGAACAGGTAAAAAGACTTGAGATTGCCTCTCCTTCTTATGGCTATGTTAAAGTTTTAAACGTTAAAACAATAGGCGGAGTAATAGAATCCGGACAGGTATTGGCTGAAATTGTGCCACTGGAAGGCAATTTAATCCTGGAAGTTCAAATTCAGCCTAGGGATATAGGCTATATGAAAGTCGGTCAGCCGGTGAATATCAAAATCAGCTCCTACGATTTCTCAAGATACGGCACTGTAGATGGAGTTTTGGAATATATCTCTGCAACTACTTTTACTAATGATGACGACACTAGATATTATACGGGCAGAGTCTCTATAGCACAAAATTATGTTGGATCTGATCCCAAAAAGAACCTAATCTTACCTGGCATGACCGCTCAGGCAGATATTGTAACTGGCAGTAAGTCCATACTTGCATATCTACTGAAACCAATTCATACTTCAGTTACAACTGCATTTACAGAGAGATAGAAATTTAAAACGAATGAACCAAACAACTAAAGTTCCTGACCTACCTGTAGTTCTTGTTGTAGATAATGATGAAACAGCTCTTATGATTCTTGAAACTAAACTTCAAAATCAGGGTTATAAGGTCTTAACTGCAATGGATGGCAAATCTGCGTGTACGATAATAAAAAACATGCACAAAGTGATTGATGCCGTGCTGCTTGAGAGCATAATGCCAGACATGAATGGTATTGAGATTGTAAAGTGGCTTAATACACAACCTAATCTTACAAAACCACCCATAATCATGCAGACTGATCCTGATAAACCTGAACAAATCATAGAGGGAATCAATGCTGGAGTGTTCTACTATCTTTCTAAACCTATTCAGAAAGATATCTTAAACTCTGTGGTTCTGTCAGTTATTAAGGAATCGAAACGACATCGCACTCTCAATATCGAACTAAAGCGCCACAAAAGCAGTTTCAAACTAATGGATCGCAGTGTATTTCATTTCCATACCTTAGAGGAAGCTGAAAATCTTGCATGTTTTATCGCAAACTGTTTTCCTGAGTCAGAAAAAATACTGCCAGGCATTGCAGAGTTAGCTATCAATGCTGTCGAACATGGTCTGTTAGACGTTTCGTATGATGACAAAACGGAATTAGTTAAAAATGCCCAGTGGAGAGAGGAGTTAAATCGCCGGGCAAATTTACCGGAAAATAAAGATAGAAAAGCTGAGCTTCTATTTTCTAAAGAGGGCGGGAAATATGCAATCAAAATCTCTGATCGAGGAAAGGGGTTCGCATGGGTTAAATTCTTAAACGTAGACCCAGCTAGAGCGCTTGATACTCACGGCAGAGGTATTGCACGAGCCAATATGATATTTTCAAGGCTGCAATATAATAAGGAAGGAAACCAGGTCGTAGCTATTATTGATAGTTCAGTAGACACAACTCTTAAATGGTAATTAATATTATGCTGACTCCTGATTTTATAGGTTTTAACAAAGAGGGAATTCAGTTCTTATCTGATCTATTTCAAAACAATAACAAGCTCTGGTTTGATCAAAATAAACAGACTTTTAAAAATAAATTGGAACTACCCTCTAAAGCATTTTTAAGCGCAATGATAGAGAAGCTTGACACAATTTGTGATCTAAAACTTGAAGGCAAAATCTTTCGTATATATAGGGACGTACGATTTAGCAAAGATAAAACTCCTTATAATACTCATCTAAGAATGTCCTTCACATCCCCGGGCAAAAAAACCGGATCTGCTCTAATGCTGTCTATTGAACATAACAAAAATCTAATATTAGGCTGTGGAATTTTTGAATTTTCTAAAGAAGACAAGGATACTTATAGAGAATTTATTACAGATGATAAGATGGCTTCCGAATTTGATAAAATTATTGAAGATATCAAAAACAATAAGTACAAAATCGATATACCTTCCTATAAAAAAATTCCTGCTGGTTACAATGAACCACATCCTAAAGCAGACATGTTAAAGGCCAAAGGAATTACTATTTGGCAAGAATGCTATTTGCCAGATGAGTTCTATAGTAAAAAGGCAATCGGATATTGCACTGATACATTTCAGAAAATGCTTCCCTTATTCCATTGGCTGGATTTTTAAAATATACAAGGAATAGCTTACTTATGACGTATGATAAAGGACTTGAACATAGAATTGAGCAGATAGTGGTAAATAATAGTGATTTTTCAAAAAAGAAAATGTTTGGTGGGATTATATGGTTTCTAAGTGGTAACATGTGCATCGGAGTACACAAAGATTACTTAATTCTTCGACTTGGAGAAAAAAATGCTGCTTCTATTTCTCGTAATGAGCATGTAAGCGCTATGGATATTACAGGAAAACTCATGAAAGGCTGGACAAAAATTGCAGCTGGTGGCATCTGGGATAATGCCGTACTAAAAAACTATTTAAACTTGCTGTAGAATTCGTAAGTTTATTGCCTGGTAAATAATAGCTATACATTGACAATAAAAAAAGTGAGAGTTTGCTTACCTCACTTTTTTATCAAAAATATGAAATTTCTACTATTTAAAGTTATTTATTATTGGCATCTGAGAATTGGCACCTCCAGATGAAGAATCTCCTTTACCACCTCTATTATGCTCTACACAGTTAAAAAATGCATTTCTCTGTGTAGATATCCATCCTGACTCCTCTGTACGCACATATTGCGCATCTTTCTGAATCGATGAACAAAATTGTTGTGCTAAATTCGTTGCTTCATGCAAATCATTATCTGAGTAATCAATAACAACACTTGCAGGAGTAAAGCTTAACATTTTTGGATGCGATCGACCTCCACATCCTACTAACATAAATAATGCACTCAATATAACTAATAAATTTTTCATTTCAAAACCTCAAACAAACAATTATAAATTAATAACTAACACGTAATGAGGCATGATAATATAAAATATACTAAAAGTCATACAAAAAAATAACTTCTGTATATAACTAACAACTCACTCTGCTTTATTTGCGCTCAAGACCATGATGATTTGCTTGCCTTCCATCTTTGGCTCCATATCCATTTTTGCAAGATCACCAAGCTCTTCTAAAATCTTATTAAAAATCTCATGTCCTTTATCTCTATGCATAATCTCACGACCTTTAAACCATAGAGAAACTTTGACCTTATCTCCAGCCTCCAGGAATTTTTTAATTTTTGTAAGCTTAACGTCAAAATCTCCCTGGCCAATATTAACCTTGAACTTCATTTCCTTTAAGGATGTTCTTTTCTGCTTTTTTTTCGCTTCTTGCTGTCTCTTTTTGGCATCATATTTATATCTGCTAAAATCTAAAATTTTACAAACAGGGGGTTCTGCGGTTGGTGAAATTTCTACCAAATCCAACCCAACATCAGCTGCCTGATTCATTGCATCCTGCAGGCTCACAACGCCAATCATTTCACCCTCTGAGCCGACCAGACGTACCTTCTCTGCTTTAATTTCCTTGTTTGCTTTTGGAAATTTACTTTTTTTGAAATTCGATATAAAACTACTCCTTTTTAATTTAATGTTACTAAACCAATCTCTTACTAATTAAGATATCTCTTATTCTCTTCATGTACGATACGTATCAATTCATCTGCGCCGACAGTTGTTTGCTCTTCAATCCCGAAGCGACGCAAAGTGACTGTCCCAGCCTCCTGTTCTTTCTTACCTATAACTGCAATAATCGGCACTTTTTGATTAGAAAAATTACGTATTTTATAATTGACTTTTTCCCTGGAAATGTCAAGTTCAGATCTTACTCCAGCCTCAATAAGCTTAGTATTTAAATGTTGAATATACTCATCTAAATCGTTAGTAATTCCAACTATTCCTACTTGCACTGGAGCTAACCATAAAGGAAATTTTCCTGCATATTCTTCGATTAGGATACCGATAAAACGCTCAAAAGTACCTATAATAGCTCTGTGCAACATCACAGGACGTACTTTTTGTCCTCCAGGCGCAATATATTCTGCGTCTAATCTTTCAGGTAACACAAAATCTACCTGCAGAGTACCGCACTGCCAGTCTCTACCTACAGCATCCGTCAATACAAATTCAAGCTTTGGTCCATAAAAAGCCCCTTCACCAGGGTTCATCTCATATTCAAGACCAGCTTCCTCTACTGCCGATTTAAGTGCCGCCTCAGATTTATCCCAGACAGAATCTTCGCCTGCTCTTAGCTCTGGCCGGTCTGAGAATTTAACTTTAACCTTAGTAAAACCAAAATCATTATATACTTCCAATAACAGCCTACAAAATGCAACTGTTTCATTATTTACCTGATCTTCACTGCAGAAAATATGAGCATCATCCTGGACAAAATTACGGACTCTAAGCAGACCATGCAAACCGCCAGAGGCTTCATTACGGTAACACGAGCCAAACTCTGCCATACGATAGGGAAGATCACGGTAGCTCTTGGTACCCTGCTTAAAGATTTGCACATGGCATGGGCAACTCATTGGTTTCAGGGCATGAGTTTTATCTTCACTCTCAACTGTGAACATATCATCTCGAAATTTATCCCAGTGTCCTGATTCCTCCCAAAGTTTTCTATCAACCATTACAGGAGTTTTAACTTCAAGGTAACCTGCCTTCTGTAATTTTCTCCTAATGTAACTCTCTATCGTACAATATATTCTCCAGCCTTTATCGTGCCAAAATGGCATCCCTTGAGCTTCTTCCTGAAAATGAAACAGATCAAGTTCCCTGCCCAGCTTTCTGTGATCACGTTTTTCAGCTTCTTCCTGGCGATATAAATAATCATCCAGTTGCTCTTTTGTTGCCCAGGCAGTGCCGTATATACGTTGAAGCATTTCATTATTACTATCACCTCGCCAATAAGCACCTGCCACCTTCATCAGCTTGAAGTACTTGATTTTTCCGGTTGATGGGCAATGAGGGCCTCGGCATAAATCAACAAAATTACCCTGACGATATAAAGTTATCTGCTCACCGGCCGGAATTGCTTCTATAATCTCTGCTTTATAGTGCTCACCCATTTCTCTAAACATCTTGATAGCTTCTTCCCTATCCATTTCTTCCCGGACGAATTTCTCATTGCGTTTAACAATGTGATGCATTTTTGCCTCGATTTTTTCAAGATCCGAGGTCGTAAACGGAGTGGCTTTAGCAAAATCATAATAGAAACCATCCTTGATCGCAGGACCAATGGTAACCTGCACATCTGGAAAGAGTTCTTTTGCAGCTTCAGCAATAATATGTGCTGCATCATGCCTAATAATTTCCAACACTTCAGGGTCTTTATCCGTTAGGATCCTGAATTTACAATCTGTATGAATTGGCATTGATAAATCCTTCAACACGCCATCTACTTCAACTACCATAGCAGCTTTTGCCAGTGACTTTGAAATCGATACAGCTATATCATGGCCTGTTACGCCTTTTTCAAATTGCTTTTTTGATCCATCAGGAAAAGTTACATCAATCATGCTGTTAATATTAGAGTTTTAGCTTGATATATTTAGCGGATTTTATATCATTTTGTCAATAAAAATACCAAACAATTAATTAACCTATATGGTAAACATTCCTCACTGGCCAACCATACCTATTTGGCAAATTCCCCGTAAAGTTGATCTTGAGCTAAGCCTGAAATTACTGGATGCTCTTGGCAACCCTCAGAAAAAACTGCCACCAACCATCCATATTGCCGGCACTAACGGCAAAGGCTCCAGCCTGGCTATGCTTAAAAGTATCTTTATACAAGCGGGGTACAGTATTCACAGCTACACCTCACCACATCTGCTGGAATTCAATGAAAGAATCAGGATTGCTGACTCTCCTATTACTGACAGTCATTTACATTCTATTTTAGAAAGGGTAAGAAAAGCAGCCTCTGCTGCTGATTTAAATCCCAGTTTTTTCGAAGGCACAACGGCAGCTGCTTTCCTGGCATTTTCAGAAACTGATGCGGATATATTACTTTTGGAAACCGGACTGGGAGGTAAGCTTGACTGTACGAACGTTATCACTGATCCAATGCTTACGCTAATTACCTCAATTTCCCGCGACCATACAGAATATCTAGGTGACAATCTTCTACAAATTGCCAGTGAAAAAGCTGGAATAATCAAGAAAAACACCCCTTGTGTTATTGGACCGCAAACTAATGAAGTATATAAGCTGCTCTTAAATCAATGCGACAAGCTTAACGCACCGTCTTTTTGTTATGAATATGATTATTATACTAAAAAAACAGATAATGGATTCCTGTATCTATCTAAAAAATTCAATCTTAACCTTCCCTGCCCTAGTTTGAAAGGTAACCATCAAATACATAACGCTTCAGGCGTGATAGCAGCTATTATGCTACTTAATGATAAATTTAAAATAACTGCTCCACAAATAACTGCTGGCTTACTTTCTACCAACTGGCCAGGAAGGTTACAGCTTGTAGATACAAAAAAAACTAAAACATTAGCTGGCAACAACATACAAATTTATCTGGATGGAGCACATAATGAAGCCGGTGCTCTATGTCTTTCCAGCTGGGCAGCAGAGAATTTAAAAGGAGAACTATACCTCATTTTAGGTATGACAAGAAATCGTGACGCTACTACTTTTTGCAGCTATTTCAAGGATTTTGTAAATAATGGGGTTGCTGTTGCTGTTGAATCAGAACCATCGAGTTATAGTGCAAGTGTACTTAGCCAAAAGGCTCAAAAAAGTGGGATAGCATTTGCTGAAGCAGATTCTCTTACAGAAGCGATTGCGCAATTAGCTAAACAGAGTGATGGAAAACCGGCAACAATAATTATCACCGGATCGCTTTTTTTAATCTCGGATTTTTTGAAGTTGTAAATGGCTACTAACATAAAAAACACACAGTTACATTATTTAAGTTATTAAATTTTTTAGTTTGACAGCAAAATGCTTGACCCCTTTAGCACTCAATATATAGACTTATAAGCATGTCTAATTCATTTTAAGATAAATGAGGTATATATGAATTTTTCAAAGTTCTATATAGAATTAAATGCTGATTTAGCATGGCGTCTATTTTTACTATTTGCTGCTGTTTGCGTAATTATTGCATCATCAGATGCTGCTTTTGCTGCTGCTCCAGCTGCTGCAGATAATGATGTTGTTGGGCAGACTTTATGTCGACTGGTGGCAAATCTATCTGGTGGTATCGCCAGAGGTATTGCAACCATTGCGATCTTCTCAGTTGGTGTAGGACTTTTCCTGGGCAAACTGAATTGGGGTATCGCTGCGGCAACCGCTGCCGGTGTAGGTATAATATTCAGTGCACCTAAATTAGTTGCTTTCCTAAGTGGTGATGCTGATAATGCAAACTGTGATGTAGGAGCAACACCTTAAGTATTAAGTAGGCTTATAAAAATGTAAAAGCAAGGAGAGAGGCTTCGGTCACTTCCTTGCTTTTATTTGTCCCTCCTCAAAAATATCTTGCTACTCACCTCTTCTTTTCCAGTGCGCCAAGTGGCAAGACTGGATCGGCGTTCTATATCGTTTTGACCAGTGCATGCTTCTTTTTGCCTGCTGAAAGTTTAATAATTCCGTCGACAACTGAACTTATATCTACGATTAAATTTTCGTCTAAAATCTGCTCGTCATTAATTTTTGCACCTTTGCCTCGAATTAATCTTCTTGACTCGCCTTTTGACTTGGTTAAACCGGCTTCAAAAAATAAATCATAACAAGCAATACCAGATTTGATTCTCGCTTGATCAATGGTTATTGTTGGCAAATCATCACCAATAGTACCTTGTTCAAACACCTGAATTGCAGTCTCTAATGCTGCTTCAGCTTTTGCCTTACCGTGACACAACATTGTCACTATATATGCCAGCTTTTTTTTCGCTTCATTGATATTTTCCTGAGCCAGTTCTTCAAATATTTTTAATTCCTGATTGGAAAATTCACAATAAAGTTTTGCAAATTTCACTACATCTGCATCTTCAGTATTACGCCAATACTGATAGTAATCATAAGGAGTTAATTGTTCCTCATTCAACCAAACTGCGCCACTAATTGATTTACCCATCTTAACTCCTGATGCAGTAGTCAGTAATGGCGTAGTCAAACCAAACGATTCTTTGCTACTAACTTTACGCACCAACTCAACTCCAGTGACTATATTGCCCCATTGGTCGCTGCCTCCAAGCTGCAGGTCGCAATCAAACTCTTTATTCAGGTAATAGAAATCATACGCCTGAAGTAACATATAATTAAACTCCAGGAACGTCAGAGATTGCTCACGCTCAAGTCTCAACCGCACTGAATCCATAGTAAGCATACGATTGATTGAGAACATTTTTCCCATATTACGTAAAAATTCAATATATCCAAGGCTTTCAAGCCACTGGGAATTGTTAAGCATAATTGCATCACTCAGGCCATCACCAAAACGGATAAACTTGGATAGAGACTCCTTTATGCCTGCAATATTAGATTCTATTTCTTCATCAGATAAATATTTTCTGACTTCTTCTTTACCTGTTGGGTCACCTATTTTTGTAGTCGCTCCGCCAATCAATATGATCGGCTTATGCCCGTGTTGCTGCAGGAGCCTTAAAATCATCACCTGCATCAGATTACCTACATGCAGCGACTTTGCAGTACAATCAAATCCCACATAAGCAACTATTTTCTGATTTTTCATTTTGTGTTCTAATTTATCTTCATTAGTGCATTGATAAAAATAGCCACGATTTTTAAATTCTTTGAAAAAAGTCATACAGGTTTTCTTTGTATTAGCATTAGTGTAGTCTTAAATGATAGTGGGAAAATTTTCAAGGATAAACAATATATGAGCAGGTCGTTATTATTTATAATAATACTGCCATGCATAAGCTTAGCCGACCATTGGGACGATGTACGTTTTGAAGGGCTGATACCTGGTAAACATTACCCGATCAATATTGGCAGTGGTTTTTATGTTAATCAGGAAAATATCATAACCAACAAACATGTCGTCGAGAACTGCAAAAATATTGCTGTACGCGGAGCTGTAGATCCCACTCTTGTTGAACTTCTTCTAGTTGATAAGGAGCTTGATTTAGCCGTGCTAAAATCACCTCACCCGCCAAATAGAACCCCTTACTTGAGGAATAATTACGATGAAATCAAAGTTGCTGACATTTTATTTTCAATTGGCTATCCACTACAAAGGGGCGAGACCGGAGAATACATAATAAGAGAGGCTGAAGTTCTTGCTACTAAGAAGGATAAAAAAACCAGCTTCACTCACATAGAATTTACAGATAATGTAAATCATGGCAATAGTGGCGGCCCCTTGCTAGATAAAAACTCTAATCTTGTTGGTGTTGTTACGGCAAAGCTTACTTATAAATATAATGATCCAAGCATTCCTGAAAAAAACGTAGCTATAGCAATAAGTGTTGAAGGATTGATAGAATTTTTAAAAAAAGCTGGTATCTTATACTCATCAAGTTCAACATACGATATATTTACTAACTATCACGTAGATAGACTAGCAAAAGATTATGTAGTAAATATCCATTGCATACAAAACGCTGATTAAATCTCTGGAAAACCCATGAAAAAATTACTCTCAAGCAATGAAGAAATATTTAATTTTTTTACAGGAAAATGGAAAATAAAGCGAAAAATTAGCGGCTATGATAGAGATAACACCATCTCTAAAATAGAAGGAGTTGTTACTTTTTCTAAACGATCAGGTCATCACACTTTATACCAGGAAGAGGTACAGATAAGCTTTACTACCGGACTGACTACAATCGGTATGCAAACATACCTATTCGAACTATCTGAGTCACATATCTCGCAATATCGCTTTGATCCCGGTAATAACACACAAGGCAAAAATCCCTTTAGCCTAAAGCATCCAGGTACGGTAAAAATGTATGATCTTGAATTTGTTCCCTCAGCAGGTATAATACTAGCAACTGGAAGCCATGTCTGTCTCCTTGATCAGTATGATGTCACCTACGCTATTTACTCACAAGATATGTATAGTACAACCTATAATATTGAAGGATCTAATAAGTATTCTAGTATTTATACAAAATACACAAGAATACATGGAATCTCTTGAGAGGTGGCAACAGAAAAAACTACTGAAAGATTCTTAAAACAAAACAGGAAGATTGAATTTATCTTATAACAATGCTAACCTTGCATAGTAGTCGATAATTACCATTACTTTACCAAATAATTTAAATATAGTTAATACGTTAATTAAAAATTGATTATTTTGGTTTATTGATTTACAATCCGACTACAAAGCATATAATATATAATATTATCTGTTTTTAATCTTTATGATCAGAACAAAATGACTAACCATCAAGAGTTATATCTAGCTGAGCTAAAAGAGCTAGAACACGAACATCAGGATTTAAACGAAATAATTGATGACCCCAGCTCACACTCCAAGTTTTCACAATTCACTCTACAGAAGCTCAAAAAAAGAAAATTATTTGTCAAAGATAAAATCAAATTGATAAAAACATTTCTGTATCCGGATATCATCGCTTAATACGATCTTGTTACAAATTTATAGGCAGTACAAAACTAAAGCTTGAACCTTTTTTACCATCGCTTGTAGCTTCAACCCTGCCGCCATGTACTGTTATTACTTTTTCACATAAGGCAAGACCTATACCTCTCCCGCCTGCCGGTGTTCTTGTTTTGGAACTTACTGTGAACTTATGAAATATACTAATTAGTTCGTCTTGCGGTATGCCGATTCCCTCATCTGTA
>CAJQOD010000010.1 GCA_905479865.1 uncultured Rickettsiaceae bacterium
GCGTACAATTAAGTATAATATATAACAATATGTTGTTATATAGACTGTATTATGCTACAATATACAGTGTATTCTACAGTAAACTAATCAAGGAAAAATGACTAAAGAAAAAGCTATTCAACCTTTTGTGCAATGGGTAGGTGGAAAAAGGAAAATTGCTAACCAATTAATGCAATATATACCAAATGGCTTGAATAATTACTATGAGCCGTTTTTAGGCGGTGGAGCATTGTTTTTTAATATCAGACATTTATTCAACCAATGTTTTTTGTCTGATGTTAATCTTGACTTGGTTACCAGTTATAACACCATCAAGAATAATCCTGATGAAGTGCATAGGCAAGTTATGGAACTTAATAGCAAACATACAGAAGATAATTATTACAGGCTCAACGAGGGTAATTATACCACTGATCCAGTGGGAATAACGGCAAGATTTATTTATGTTAATAAGCATAGTTTCAAGGGAATATTCAGAATTAACAGAAAAGGCCAATTGAAAAGTACATGTAATACAAGACGCTGGAAGGGAGTGGATTTTGATAAAACTCTTAAGCAATGTAGCAGGCAGCTAACAGGTGTAACAATTTATGCTAATGATTTTTCCTTTATCACTCCGGCTAAAGATGATTTTGTGTATTTTGATCCGCCATATCACAAAGTAGGGGAGAGATTTTACACAAGGCTGCCTTTTGATGAGAATGAACAAATACGTCTTAGAGAGTTTGTTACAAGTCTAAGCGACAAAGGAGTTAAAGTGATGGTATCTAACAGTAATACTGATTTTATCAGGGGTTTATATAGCGATCTGGATATTACAGAAATTGATATCAACTATTCAATAAATAACAAAAACGCCAAAGAATTAATTATTACTAACAACCCGAAGTAAAAAGAACAAGATAAAAAAGCGGATTTGGACGTATGACAGCAAGTGGCTATTACGTGAAGCAGGACATAAATAACCTGATTTGCAATGTTGTACAATATGATCAGGGTAGGTCAATAAAGACAGGACTTGGAAAAAACAGTAGCCTGTATGGAATTCAATATTGCTAAAAAACAGAGTTAAAGAGTATATTTAAAGCAAATTATACAAATGCCCACACAGAAATAATCAGGTTGTGTCTTTTTTGTATCTGTCGCATGTTTCGCTACACTAAAACCCTACAGCTGCAACATGCGACAAATAGTCTTATATCCTTTATAAATATTAGCTTGTAGCTGTTGCATTGCCCGCAATAATAATATGATTTGTCGCATCAACTAAAAACACCACATTACATACAATTTACGATTAAAAATTGAAAATAGTATCACAAGCGTAACCCATACTACAACTAAGAAAAAATCCCTTGCTGAGGAGATATGGGCAGGGACTGGAGAGTTTTTACTTAAGAATAATACATAGATTTTTCAGGAAGATCGTAATAAAAAAGTAATAAAAAATATTTTAATCCAAGAAATCAAAATCTCTGTATCTCTTATAAAGTCAATGGTGCACCCGAGAGGAGTCGAACCCCTAACCTCTTGATCCGTAGTCAAGTACTCTATCCAATTGAGCTACGGGTGCGGATAAGTGACTTAAACATTATAGCCTGCAATTGTCACTTGTGAAGTCCTGCTAAAGAATAAGTTTAGTGGAAGTCAAAATGGCTCCTCGGGCCGGACTCGAACCAGCGACCGAACGGTTAACAGCCGTTTGCTCTACCACTGAGCTACCGAGGAACAAAAGCGTATTTTAGATTCAATATAACTGTCTTTATTAAGAATCAACGCATGATGATCACACTTATAACAAAACTTTTTTTCCTGGTCTAGTTTTTTTTATAAAAAGCGATTGAAACATTTAGTAATAAAAATTTCGTTGCTACTACATACCCTCATTAGTTAGCATAGCCGTGTATATATAGGAATTTATGTTCGAGATATTTAAGTATGCAGGCTACTATTTGTAACCCTATTAGTTGCTATGGTATTGGTGTTCACTCCGGTAAAGAAACTCAGGTAACCTTGAAACCGGCTTCCTGTAATACCGGTGTTGTGTTTATTAGAACTGACGTAACAGCACTTGACAATAAAGTATACGCTTCCTATGCAAACGTATTTGATACCACGTTATCGACTTCAATAAAAAATGATGCTGATGTTCAGGTTTCTACCATTGAGCACTTGATGGCTGCAATTTGGGGCTGCGGACTTAGTAATATCATAGTAGAAATTGATGGTTCTGAAGTGCCTATAATGGATGGAAGCAGTAAGCCTTTCGTGTTTATGATCGAATGTGCCGGTATTAAAAGCATGAATGCTCCTAGAAGACACCTAAAACTCTTAAAGGATATTTATGTTGGCGATAATGATAGTGGCTCTGAAATTTTTGCAAGCGCAGCAAACAAATCTTACATTGATCTTACAATAAATTTTGCAAGTTCGGCTATTGGCCGGCAACAGCATATTTTTACGACTGAGCAAAGCTTTAGAGAAGAATTAGCTGATTCAAGAACTTTCGGTTTTGTCCATGAGCTGGATTATTTACAAAGTAAAGGTCTGGCGAAAGGAGCATCTTTGGATAATGCAATAGGTATTGATCAGGACGTTATCTTAAATCACGAAGGCTTGCGACATGATAATGAATTTGTTCGTCATAAACTGCTTGACCTGGTTGGTGATTTGTTCTCTTCAGGTGGAAATTTTGTGGGTCATTTAAAAGGATTCAAAACTAGCCATGCATTGAATAACCAGTTCCTGCACAAAATTTTTAGCGACCCGTACGCATATAAATGGGTTGATAATTCCGGCAACTGACGACCTAATTTCTGCTTAGGTAATGCAAAATATCCTCCAATACCTTAAATAACCGTCTCTTTGTTTCTTAGATGTTGTACAAATAGTATAAAGTCTGGCACTATTAACATTTAGTTGATGTGTTTAAAATTAGTAACCAAGCGAGGTATTTATGATAAAGATTGAACAGGGTAAAACCGGTTATATTGAGATAGCAGTTTCAGGTAAGTTTCAGTTAGCAGATTTTGATCAATTAGAAGAAATCGTTGATAAGCTAATTAAGAAGCATGGCAGCGTTAACATTCTTGCAAATAGTATTGATTTTGAAGGCTGGGACGATCTTGCAGTGATGCAAAAACATTTCAACTTCGTGCAGTCTCATCATGCAAAAGTTGACAAGTTCGCAGTTATTATAGGCCCGTGGTGGCAGAATTTCATGCTTGGATTTGCAAAAATTCTTATACATCCAAAAGTAAGGTCTTTTGAACTGGGTGAGATTGAAGAAGCAAAAAAATGGCTGCAAGGGTAAATGGTATCCAGCTTTATTAAATTTAGAATAAATAAATTACAGGGTATTGATAATGGCAAAAACGAACTACGAACTATTAGAAGAGAATAGAAAAGCGGTATTAGCATTTGCAGACGAGATTGAAGATCCGGGTGTAACCACTGGATCAGATGTGGTGACGTTGTCACAAGACATAAAACTAAAAACGCGTGAGGCGCAGCATCTTGTTGCTAATGGTGATCTTACCACTGCAATTAAGAGACTAGATGAGATAAAAGACAATAAAATCGGCGTAGTTTGGCATGAGAGTGCAGATTTAGGCAATGGAACAAGTACCCTTGTTAGGGATGCCAGGGGAGTTACGACAGATCCGGCCATTTTAAAGCAGGAGGCCGGCGAAAAATACGCTATGCAAATTTTGAATCAAGTGCGGGGTGGTCTTGATTTAGTGGATCAGTTTAAGTTATCTCAAGAAGCTAAAGATACAGCAAAAGAGCAATTGATGCATGTAGCCCAAACGGCAATGACAAATATTGGTCAGCTTGATAGCACTTCTATCAAAGAGTACAATACTCAGATGGTTTATGCTCTGGAGACAGCTGGTATGGGTGATGTTCCAGCCAAATTAAATTTTGCTAAAGAGGCTGCTAATTTTAAAGATGAACATCGTCATGTAGTCACTCTTACAACCGCAGAGGATAAAGAGGGTAATAGGCATACTGTTACTGAAGCGGAGGTGATGCTTAATGGGCTGACAGGGAAACAAAAACAGCAATATCTGGATATAGCTGCTGGTAAGCCAGTGCCGTGGTTTGATGATATGCCGAAATATAAGCAGAATTTATTGCGTGGTTCTGCTCAGGATATTGCGTCTGGTAAAAAGGTAATACCAACACAACTTTTGGGTGACGTAGTTGGAGTGCGGAACGCTTATCAAAAAGTAACGGCTATTAAAGGCCCGAAGGAGACTACTTCAAAAATTTTGTCACAAACGCTTCACTGTGGTGCGCCGGCGACTAAAATTAAAGTTGATAAAGGCGAGCGGCAGGAAATTGCTAATGAGAATGTAAGGCAGCTACAGAGTTTTGCAGCGCCTGGAGAAAAAGTAAATTTAAATATTTTGAATAGTAAAACACCGCGAAACGTTAGGGGTGAGAATTTTATTTTCGACCAGTTGAAAAAGGCACAAAAAACTGAGGGTATTGAGGGGGTGTCTACCACGGCTTCACCGATCAATAGATGGAGGTTACTAGGTGGTGGGCGAGACACCAGGCAGTTTAAGGATAATTTAAGCAAAATTGGTCAGGGGTTAGAAGAGAGAGGAGGAGCGCAGAACGTAGTTCAACACCTGAAAAAAGGCGGTTCCCGTTTTGGTAATTTTGTCGAAGCTATCACTTTTGGTGCGTATAAAACTACTGAGACAAAAGCTAGAGCAGAGCTTGCTGATCTGCAAAGAACTAATCCTGATTTAGCAAGAGATTTAGGCGTTGCGATGGAAGCTAGAAGCTTGGCTGATTCGTCCACACTTTTCGCGGATTCACAGAACGTAAATTTGGAACTGACAGCAAAAATGAATATTGTCAGAAATTCAGTGAAATTAGAGGGTGGTGCCTTGAATAAAGCTCTTCCTCGAAAGACTATTGATAGTGTCCCAAGTGATGTCAATTTCTGTAAAAGTGGTAAGGATAGAACCGGTTACGTGCAGACAAAGAATACTCAAATGGCAGTTGCTACGCATCTTGGTATTGATCCGCAATCTGAGCTTGGACAAAAGAACCTTGTGTCACAAGTTGCAGGTAATCACACTCAAGAAATGGCAGGTATTCAGGGTGGTACCATTGGTTGTCATTCGATTAAAACTAATCCTGAATTTGGTTTAAGTAGTGAAGATAAGAAGGCTATGAATGGAGTGATAAATCAAAAATCATCGCATTTTAATAGTAAAATTAAAACTGTTGAGAAACCGGAAACAGTAATTGACGCATTTAAAGAGTCTTTTGATGACGCTAAAACTCAGAAAGCCAGTCAAGCTCCGGCGCAGCCTAAGGTATTGAGGCCAAAGTCTAAAAATACCGAGAAAGTCAAGGCCGAGGTTGCAGACATACGTGAGGGACTTGAAAGTGGTAGAAATGAATCTCGGAGTAGGTCTCAATCACTACCTCCTAAGCTTCCTGGTAAAGATACGGGGGTAAGTAGGTAAGCATCCAGTTCATATATTACCTAACTAATAAAGTTTGTCAGTATTTAATCTTGCTTTATATGGGCATAATTGCTATAATGCCTGGACATTGTTATAAACAATGTTTAATTATTTGGTATTAATGGCAAAAGAAGAACTGATTGAATTTGATGGGGATGTACTGGAGCTACTTCCAAATGCGCATTTTCGGGTGAAGCTTGAAAATGGCCATGAAATTATTGCGCATACTTCTGGCAGGATGCGTAAGAACCGTATCCGTATTTTAGCCGGTGATAAAGTTCGCGTTGAAATGACTCCTTATGATCTAACAAAAGGGCGTGTTATTCTGCGTCACTAGGTTTTATGAAATTACCTCTTATTTTAGCCTCGGCTTCTCCGGCAAGGCTTGCATTATTACGTCAGGTTGGTATTGAACCTGATCGAGTGATTGCAGCCGATATTGACGAAACTGAATATCCGAGCGAAATACCAAGAAAAATGGCTGCAAGGCTTAGTTATGGTAAAGCTATTGCCATAGCAAATACCATAGAGTGTGGAATTGTGATAGGAGCCGACACTATACCTGTAGTTGGTCGAAGCATTATGCGTAAAGCAAGCAGTGCTGAGGATGTACGCAAGAGTTTGCAGCTATTATCACAACGTCGGCATCAGATATATACTGGAGTTTGTGTAATCAAAAAAGATGGCCAGGAAATGCGGGAGCTACGCAGAGTCGTCAAATCGATTGTAAAGTTCAAAAAATTATCCAGGGAAGAAATAGATTATTATTGTGCTTCTGGCGAAGGCATAGGTAAAGCAGGTGGTTACACCTTAACTGGTTATGCTGAGTCTTTTGTTTTGTTTCTTTCCGGTTCGTTTTCAAATATCATAGGTTTGCCTTTGTTTGAGACCGCCAATATGCTACATTCTGTGGGCGTTACACCAGGCGTTAGAAATAAGTAGATTTTTTTGGTTGGATTTGCTATACAAATACATGTTTTCTAGCGGTCGTGGCGGAATTGGTAGACGCGCAGCATTGAGGGTGCTGTTCTGATAAGGAGTGGAAGTTCAAGTCTTCTCGGCCGCACCAATATATTTCAAACTATTAGTTATTATGTGAAGAGTGTATTATGCAAAACTCGCAAAACACAATATTACCTGACCACCAGGATAGACTTGCTGATCAGTTCAAGCATATTACATATTTAATTAATAATGATAAGTTAGATGCTGCTGCAGAGTCTATGCTAGACTTGCACCATGCCGATTTAGCCGACTTTTTAGATAGTGCCAACCGCAAGATTTACCACATTATTCTGCCGGCGATTGCTGATAAATTACATCCGGAGACGATAGTATGTCTTAGTGATGGTAATAAGCAGCGAGTTATTGAGGCTTTGGGTATAAATAAGAGTGCTGAACTAATTAATGAACTGGATATTGAAGATTCCATTGAGGTTATAGACGCTCTTGATCAGAGCCTGAAGGAATCCTTGATAGCCAAGCTGAAAGCTGATAAAAGGCAGCAAATTCTTGAAGGGTTTAAATATCCGGAGAATACGGCTGGGCGCGTGTTGGAAAAGGATTTTGTGTCTTTTGAGCAGCATTGGACAGCGGGGCAGGCGATTGATTTTATTCGAAGAAGCAACCTTAGCACGGATTTTCATGCGGCGATAATTGTTAATCACAAGCTAAGGCCAGTGGGAACTATATTGCTCAGTACTTTGCTAAAAAGTCCAAGAAATACAAGTATTTCCGAGCTAATGAATTATGAATTTAAGATCGCAGACACACATACTGAACTAGCAGAACTAGCCTTTATCTTTAAGCAATATGCGCTGACTATAGTGCCTGTTACTAACAGGCAGGGCAAGCTGGTTGGGAGCATATCGATCAGTAATATGTTGTACATTATTGAAAATCAAACCGAAAGTGAGTTTATGCATCTTGGTGGTATTCACAACAGCGATATTTTCTATAATTTATATGCAACAGCCAGGCATAGATTTCCGTGGCTTTTTGTGAATTTAGTCACTGCCTGCATTACCTCGATGGTGATTAATCAGTTTAGTGACACAATAATTCAGCTGATAACTCTTGCAACTGTTATGCCTATTGTTGCCTCAATGGGTGGGAATGCCGGGACTCAAGCCATGACGGTAACAGTCAGGGCACTGGCCAGTCGTGAAATTACCAGTTCTAATACGATGCGGGTTGTTTTTAAGGAGATTTTTGTCTGTGCTCTCAACGGAATGCTGCTTGCACTTATTGGTGTGGTCTTGACCTATCTGTTATTTGCTGATATGAATCTGAGCATGGTTTTTGCTTGTGCTGTGACCATCAACTTCACTGTGGCCGGCTTTCTTGGATCAGGCATCCCGATCATTCTGAATCGTCTTGATATTGATCCAGCTGCGGCTTCGGGTGTCTTCCTGACTGCCTGTACGGATGCTATAGGGTTCTTTAGTTTCTTGGGGTTAGCATTTTTCTTTTTAGTATGAGTTTACGATTGGTAAAGATATATTATTAATATAAGCGCTGCAATTGCAGTATAATATGTGATATTGATAGTCATTCGAAAGAGCATTTTATCTTTATCTGATATATTGCACCATCTACCAATAGGTACTCCCGGAGCTAGCAACAGTAAACACAATAGTGCAAGGGTTTTTTTTATTCGTAACATGATTTCTTGCTTTCTAAATATTATACCAATCGTTAGAAATAACTACCCCACCCTTGTCATTGGGAACCCCTTAGGGGTGCGGCAATCCACCTTAATATCTTAGCACGCCAAAACCATCTAGTGAAACTGTTATATTGTAAAGATTCAAATAATCTTCTTAAATCCTTAAATGACAAATGGATTACTGTAGTCGCCAGTAGCTCCTTCGCAATGACACGAAGGAAGAAGCTCGCAATCTATTCCAGTCAAAAACGTTAAAAAGTGTTCAATAAATTACTGCACTACACTCATGGTCATAGGTGACGTGTTAGCTTGAGTTAATGGATAGTTATTTTCTAATGATTGGTATTATTAACTTATGACAGGTCACTTATACTTGTAATATAAGGTAAAAAAAGCCCCCAGTTTATAGCTGGAGGGCAGGGTCAGAATTTTACTTAAAAAGGAGATGCTATTTCTTTGCACCGAAAGAAAGTCCAGCAAATTTTTTATTAAAGTCGCTGACGTTCTTGTTAGACTGGTTGACCATATTCACTGCACCTTTGTTCCATGCCGGATGTTTACGGAAGTCAACATCCATAAGGATTTGTCCGGATTTAAGAGTTGAACCTGTGACGAACTCATCTTTGCCAATGTTAATTTTTAGCTTTTTATATTCAGGATGGATGTCTTTTTTCATGCTGCTGACTCTTTTTGCTTCTTAGAGATTTCTTTCTTTGCTCTTTTTGCTCTAAGTGACATTACCGTGTCTTTTGCTTTCAGCATGAATGCATCAAAGCCGCCAATTTTTTCAACGCTGCGCATGGCTTTTGCAACAACTTTCAGCCTATATTTTTCGCCGGTAAGTTCGCTGGTATATACCACACTCCTTACATTAGGTTCAAAACGCCTTCTGGTTTTTCTTTGTGAGTGCGATACATTATTACCATATTGTACAGCCACACCGGTTAATTCACATTTACGAGACATTTGCTAATCCCTATATTATTTTTATATTTGTATGCAGGATATAGATTTTTATGCAATATGTCAAGGGTGGATTATTCAGGTACGACTATCAATTTGTATCTCGTGCGAAAACCTGAAATCCGGGAAATGTTTCCAGTATTTTGAAGCATTTATTCTTATCCTAACTTCACCATATCCAGTAAGCTGGAATATGCTTTGAGATCCTGTCCGGCGTCGCATGCAGCCGATAGTTCAGGATCAATGGGTATTTGTGCCAGGAGCGGGATGCTATGTTCTTGGGAAATCATATTGCCGCTCTTGCCTGAGAACAGTTTAATTTTCTCACCTGTTTTGGGATTGAGGTAATAGCTCATATTTTCAATTATCCCAGCTATTGAAACGTTAAATTTATTGTACAAATTGATAGCGCGACTAACATCAATTTGTGATATTTTCTGTGGAGTTGTCACCATTAATACTTTATCTACAATATAATTTTGTAGCAAGCTGAGATGGATATCGCCGGTGCCGGGAGGAGTGTCTACTATAAGGTAATCCAGCGTGTCCCATTTTGTAAGGGATAATAATTGGTATAGTGCTTTGCTGATCATTAGTCCCCGCCAGCTTATTGACGCAGATGGGGCAGTAAGAAACCCGATGGAATTCACAGATATTCCATAATTTTGCAGTGGAATCATCTTGTTGTCATCCAGTTCCGGTTTTCCCTGAAGTCTAAAGATATGTGGAATTGATGGTCCGTAAATATCTGCATCAATAATTCCAACTTTTTTGCCTTCAGAAGCCAGTTTATGTGCAAGTAATGCAGATATTGTCGATTTGCCAACGCCGCCTTTACCGGCTGCAACAAGAATAATTTTATCAACGCCTTCAATGTGAAGCTTGGCTTTTTCAGGCTTTTCTGCTTTTTGTGCCGAGCGACTGCTAGTTAGAACAATACTGATTCTGCCGATATTTTCAATTACTTTGAGTTGCCGGATTGTCGCTTCTCTGGCTGATTCAGCTTCTGAAGTTTCAAGCCCCGTTATATCGAGAGAAAACCCGATATTATTGTCATTTATGACGATATCAGATGACCTGGATTGCACAGAAGAACCGTCAGAAAAGACTATATCGGCGATTATACTTTTAATTTGCTTATTCATAAAACTTGTCATGCTTGCAAAACTTTATAATTTTACTATATTATATGCAGGCACTAAGTTTTTACAAAATATTAAATTGTGGTTTCAAGATGATTAACAAAATATATGGACAAATATTCAAAAAGTCTCCCTGGGATGATTCTGAACAGGAAGATAATATTTTTACCAAGAAAAGAAAAGATCAGTTTAACTTCAATGATTTTAATTTCAATTTCAATGCAAAGACAGTGATACTTGTTTTGATGGCTATTGTAGCGCTTTGGCTCGGTTCTGGGATTTATCAAGTAAAAGAAGGGCAGCAAGCTGCAGTTATTCGCTTTGGTAAGTATCACAGAGTTGGTATGCCTGGACTGAATTATCATATCCCGGCTCCAATTGAGAAGACCATTATTGAAAAAGTTGATGAATCAAGAAGGATTGAAATTGGCTATCGTTCTACTGGAAGGGCAAGGCTTGGGGGAGCCGTGTCAGCGCGTGATGTGAAGAGTGAAAGCATAATGCTTACAGGAGATGAGAATATTATCGAACTGAATGTTGATGCAACGTGGCATATAAACGACCTTTCAAAATATATCTTCAATTTGGTTGATCCAAAAGGGACTGTAAAAGCAGCAGCTGAGAGCGCAATTCGTGAAGTAATAGGTAATACTCCTATCACTTCGGTACTCTCTAACCAAAAACAGAGCATTGCAGACAAAATTGAAGTATTGATTCAACAAATGCTGGATCAATACGAGTCCGGTGTTACTATTGAGCAAGTAAAATTGCTAAGGGCAGAACCTCCGCAGGAAGTAATCGCTGCATATCGTGATGTCCAGACTGCCAAGGCAGATAAGGAAAAGGCAATTAACGAATCAGAGGCCTACCAGAATGATATTTTGCCAAGAGCGCGGGGAGAATCGGCAAAAATTATTCAGGAAGCTGAAGGGTATAAAGCAGAAGTAGTTGCCAGGGCCAATGGTAATGCGGCGCGATTTAATTCTATATACAAGCAATATGCTTTGAGTAAGGATGTCACCAGGAGTAGATTATATATAGAAGCAATTGAATCCATACTACGAGATTCAGATAAAGTAATTATGGGCGGCGAAGGTATGTTGCCTCACATGGCTGTGAATCAGAAAAACCTGTTTGAAAACAAATAGATTAATTGAAACTTAAATAATGACGGAATGGTATGAATAAATTATATATTACACTCTTTGCAGTATTTGGCACTATCGTACTAGTGGCGAGTTCTTTTTTTACAGTTGATCAAAGAGAAACAGGTGTTATATTTCAATTTGGTGAAGCCGTTAGAATAATTGAAAAGCCTGGGTTAAATGTCAAAATTCCTTTCATACAGAATGTGCAGTTTCTTGATAGGCGTATTTTAAATGTAAGTGCTGAAGAAAAAGAGTTGACTGCATCTGATGAAAAGAGAGTAATTGTTGATGCTTTCGCAAAATACAGGATTATAGACCCGGTAAAATTTATCAAAACCGTACATAATTATTCAGGAGCTAATTTACGTCTCAATAAGATACTGGAATCTGCTATGAGGAGTATCATTGGTAAAGTTCCTCTGAGTACATTGCTTACCGAACAACGTTCAAATTTGATGCTTCAGATCCGGGATTTGGTACATACGGAAGCAAAATCTTTTGGCATTGAAATTATTGATGTCAGGATTCTTAAATCTGATCTTCCAACAGAAAACAGTGAAGCAATTTATTCAAGAATGCAAACAGAACGCCATAAAGAAGCCAAGCAAATAAGGGCAGAGGGAGCAGAAGAGTCGGCAAGGATAAAATCTCGTGCTGATAAAGAAAGTCAAATTATCTTGGCTAATGCTTATATGGACTCACAAAAACTCAAGGGATTAGGAGATTCTGAGGCAGCAAGGATTTATAATTTGGCATATTCCAAGGATCCGGAATTTTATAAATTCTATAGATCTCTGGTCGCATATAAAACTTCTCTTGCTAAAGATAATACCCAGTTTATTTTATCTCCAAAATCTGAGTTCTTTAAGTATTTGCAGATAGGAAAATAATATATGAGACAACTCAAAACATTTTTGCTTGGGGTTTTACTGATTTTAGGCTTTGGAACAGTAACATTAGCTGCGCCTGCGCATGTCACAAGCTTTGCTGACATTATAGAACCCTTAATGCCTAGTGTTGTTAATATCTATACGGTTAAATATAATAACCAGACAAATGCCAAAGGCGCTGCTCTTCCCAAGATAATTCCTTTTGAGCAATTCAATAATTTTTTTGAACAGTTTAACGTGCCATTTGCTTTTGAGGAGCTGTACACTAGTCCAAAAGCAATGTCTTTAGGGTCGGGCTTTATCGTTGGCGAGGATGGTTATATTATCACTAATGATCATGTGGTGACCGGTTCTGATGAGATTTATGTAAAGTTATCAGATAACACTGAATTACCGGCAAAGATTGTAGGTACTGACCCCAAAACAGATTTGGCATTACTTAAAATTGATGCTCAAAAGGAATTACCTGCTGTTACTTTTGCAGATTCGAGCAAAGCAAGAGTAGGAGACGTAGTAATTGCCATTGGTAATCCATTGGGCTTTGGTGGCACGGTTACTACGGGTATTATTTCTTCAAAAGGTAGAGATTTGGGGATTAACCAGGACGAACTGGTTGATGATTTTATTCAAACAGATGCAGCAATCAATACGGGTAATTCCGGTGGACCATTATATAATATTGAGGGCAAAGTTATCGGCTTAAATACATCTATACCTGATGTTGGAAGTGGTACAAATATAGGGATCAGTTTCGCCATTCCATCGAACACTGTTCAGGATATTATGAAGCAGTTAAAAGAAAAAGGAAAAATCAGTCGTGGTCGTCTGGACATTGCTATACAGGAAGTAACAAAAGAGCTAACTGAAGCACTTTCTTTGAGTAAAACTTATGGCGTATTGATTGTTGATGTGCATTCTGGTGGTGTTGGGGAGAAGGCCGGTTTAAAACGTGGCGATCTGATTACGGAATTTAATGGTCAAAAGGTCTTGAATTCAAGAAAGCTGCAGCTTTTTGTTGCAGATAGTCATATTGGAGAGAAAGTAAAACTAACTGTTGCCAGAAAGAACAGGACGCTTACTCTGGTAGCTGAAATAGTTGAATTTGAACCGAAAGAAGAGCAGGAAGCCATTGACGAAGCAATAACTTCACAAAAATCCGGCATAATTTTTAGTAACCTATCACCAGGCTTGGTAACAAAATTTGGACTAGACGAGAAGAGTAAGGGAGTGGTAGTTGTTGAAGTTAGTTCCGAAGAGCTAAATTTCGATTTGAGAGTAGGTGATTTGGTTATGGCGATCAATCAACAATATATTAACGATATAGAACAGTTTAATAGTGTTTATAAAAAAATAAAAAGTAGTAACAAGCAAAACGTAGTGCTGTTGGTAAAAAGAAGAGATTTCACTATGTTTGTAGCGTTGCCCATAAAGTAGAAGAAAAAGTATGGAAGATATGACAAAGAATATTCAGAACGAAGCTGCCATATTAAGTTTTTATAGCTTTGTAAATATTGAAAACATAGAAATGCTGCAGCCACAAATTTTGTTAGTAGCTAAGAAAAAATATGTAAGCGGTACTATAATTATAGCGCATGAAGGGTTTAACGGTTCTATTTCCGGTACGGAAGAGAATTTATGCTTTCTTGTAAATGAAATTAAAAATCTGACAGGTGCAAAAGATATAAATATCAAAATTAATTACTGTGAAAAGCAGCCATTCTCTAAAATCAAAGTTAAACTCAAAAAAGAAATCGTGGCTTTGAAATTTGGTGATTTAGATGTTGAGAACTTAAAAGGCAAATATATAGATAGTGCCAATTGGAGTGATTTTATCAAGCAGGATGATGTGATTGCTATCGATACCCGTAATGATTATGAAGTAAAAATTGGGACATTTGTTGGTGCGGTTGATCCAAAGACGAGTAATTTTAGTGAGTTTCCACAATGGACTAAAGATAATATTGATCTGTTAAAGGACAAGAAAGTTGCAATGTTCTGTACAGGTGGTATCAGATGCGAAAAATCTACAGCCTTACTAAAGAGTTTAGGTATAGAGGAAGTATATCACCTGAATGGCGGCATACTTCAATATCTGGAGGATACAAAAAACGTCAGTGGTGCCTGGAAAGGCGAGTGTTTTGTGTTTGATGATAGAGGAGCTGTATCTTCGGATTTGTCGCCATCTGAAGGTTTTTGGGTGGAAAAAGGCAAAACTGCAAAGGGTGTAAGTTTAAGTAAATGATTCCGCATAGCTTGAGGCAGAAACACATTGCTATCATCAGTGATAACCCTATTGTTTTTGATGCCATACGTGATAACACAGAATATCCTGTCGTTTTTTTTGATACTAATTATAAGAAGTCTATCGATTCAGCAAGCAGGATCGATCTGTTGATTATAGATAAGAATATAGAGAGTGATGAAATTCCCTTATATCGGATTAATACTCTTATTAATCTTACCGACAATGCAGTTTCCAGGAACGAAATAAACTTAAGCAAGCCATTTAAGCTAAACGATTTATTGGATATTATTTCTCGTAACATGCAGGATGAATATCTATTTTGCTGTATTAATACTTTATGGATTTATCATCAGCGCGCAGCAAAGCTTAGGTCAAAGAGTAGGGAAATATTATTGACTGATAAGGAGAATGCGCTTTTCATGGAAATTCTTACCAGCAATAATTTTTCTGCAAGCAAAAAAACATTAAAAAGCAGAGTTTGGAATTATCATCAAGATAGTGAATCAACGACTGTCGAGACGCATTTATATAAATTAAAGCAAAAACTCCCCGAGGGATTTCTGGATGTTCGGGCAACGCAGTGTCATTTACACATTACAGGTTTAGTATAATACCAATATTCCAAATTAAAACGCCTAAAAGTGATTTATAATACTGTCATCAACACAATAATTCCATAAAAGCTAATCATTTTTATAGTCTTGAATCGCTTAGTGCAAATAGATAAAATAGTTAGTACGATTAATCCGGGATAAGAAATGTCAAGTAATGGCTCGAGCATCAAGGCTATTCCGTTGAAATCAAGTAGTGATATAACAAAGGCAAGAGCCGTAGTTGCAAGCAGGATAATTGGAAAACGGTTTTTACCGATCATTTTAAAAGAGCATAAATATCTGGCATATATGCTATTTAGAGCGACTGCAGTTGTTAGACACGAAAAAATAATAATTATTGCGATAATTAGTGCGCCTTTTGTACCCAGTACATGATTGGCAATTGCCGGTAATATCAGCTCTGCTGGCAAATTTTTGGCAAGGAATCCGTAATGTGAACCCAGATATACAAACCCTAGATATATAACTCCAAGCAGGCTGGCACCA